>NZ_JACESD010000034.1:0-32286 GCF_013911995.1 Euryhalocaulis sp. | reverse complement strand
GCGTGATGAGGATTTTTGTCGAGGGATCATAGGCCGCGATGCGGGCCGCGGCCTCCGGGTGGAAGAGATATTCCGGGCTGAGATCGCCCGTCACCGCGCCGTCGGGCGCGCCGGAAAACTGCTTCTCGTACCAGTCCTCGCCCAGCTTGTAGTGCTTGTCGAAGAATTGCAGCTCCTTGCCCGGCGGCAGGTAGATTCCCGGGTGTTCGGACAGCGCCGCATGCAGCCAGGTGGACCCGGCCTTGGGCGCGCCGGCATGGATGAACGCGGGCGGCCGGTTCATCGCGCGCGGCCCGCGCGGTTTCGGCCATTCTCTTTCAGGCAGGCCTCGAAACCCTCCGTCAGGGGTTCGGCGTTGTTCTTGAGCCGGTAGATTGATGTCATGCCGTAGGCCCGGTTGGGATAGCTTTCAATCAAGCGGTAGCGCGGATCGTTGCGAATGGCGAATTCGCGGTCCTCGCGCGCGTGCGCGATCACGAACAGCACATCCTCGCCAAACACGACCTGGTCGTTGAAAGCGTGCATCAGGGTCGGGCGCAGGGACCGCCGGTAAAGCTCTGGCGTATTCTCGTAGACATGGTCGATGCAGAGGCGGGCATCGACATATTTCCGGGTGACGATGACGTCATAGATGTCGCGGTCGAAATCCCAGTTGAACAGGACATTGGAATCGAGCGTGTTGTAGCCGCTCTTGTAGACCTTGCGGATGAAGGTCGGGTAGAAGAGCGGGTAGATGTGGCCGCGGGAGCCTAGCTCCAGCAGGCTTGCGCCCTGAAACTTGTTCAGATGATCCACCATGCCCGGCGTGATGCCGGGATTGATCCGCGCCGCCTGCGCCATGCGGTCCGGGAAATAGGGGATCAGGCGTTCCACTGTCTGCCATCCCCGGCTCTGGCCGCCCATGACGAACCAGCCGGTCATGCCGATGAACGCCACGGCCAGACCCGTAAACAGCACCGCGCGAAGCCAGGCGCGGGCGGGCGTCAGAACCGCCGCCAGAGTGGCCAGCAGGGCCGGCCAGACCAGCTGGTAGCGCGCCAGCGAGGAAAAGTCCGGCGTCGCCTTGTTCAGAAGCTGCACGCCCCACTGGGACGCCAGAACGTAATTCACGATCAGCGCCGCGCCGAACAGCGACGCCCAGAGACGCAGGCCCGGAACCCCGGCGCCGCTGCGGCGCCAGCGCCACGCGGCGGCGGCCAGCAGGACCATGGCCACGGCCAGCAGGACCGGCGACATATAGCCAAGACCGGAGCTGTTCGCCCCGCCGATATCGGCCAGCGGCGGCAGGGCCAGCAACATGGCGGGAAGCAGCATGATGACGCGGAACAGCGCGGTCAGCGGAGACGCGCCGCCCTCGATGACCGCTTTTCTGTAGAAATCCTCAGGGGGGCGCTGACCGGCCTGCAGATCGATGGGGAAATCATACGGGTAGAGCGGGTTTCCGAACTCGAGGAAATTATACCCATAGACCCACCCGCCAATCAGTAGCGCAATCAGGCCCGCCCCCCCAGCGCGCGCGAAGACGGGCCAGAGCGGCGCGGCGTCTTTCCGCGCCCGCCACAGCGCAAGGCCGAACCAGAGCGCCAGCGCCAGCGGGGCGGAAACAATGCCGAAAGACTTTGCCCCCAGCGCCAGCCCGGCGGCCAGGCCGATGGCCAGCCAGACGCGGCCGAAGCCCTCGCGCCCGGTGAAGGCCAGATAGAAGGTCAGAAGGCTGGCCGACCAGAACAGGACGTCCACGGCCTCGTTCATGCCCTGAATGAAGACCGGCGCGACGGCGGCCGAGCAAAGCGCCAGAACAATGCCCGCATCCCGCCGCGCGCCGCAGGCCGCGGCGATCAGATAGACCGTAGCGGGCCAGAGCAGGAAAACGGTCAGGACGGGAAACAGGCCGCTATAGAAATCGGTGCGGGTCAGAACCAGCGGCCAGCCCCAAAGAAGACTCATCACGTGAGGGAAGTGGTTCACCCGGTAGTCGGCGCCGGTGATCTGGGTGATGCGTCCTTCGGCGTGCCAGTGCGCGACCGCGGCCAGATGATAGCGCAGCGCGTCCGGCACGTCCGGCGGGGCCAGGACATGGGCGGTAAATATCCAGACAGCCAGCGCGGCCCAGACCGCCAGAAACGCCCAGACGATCGGCTTCGTGGCCCAGGAATCGGACAGCGCCGGCGGAATGGGGCGCGAAAAGCTGCCGCGCGCGGCAAAACAGGCGGCCAGGCCCAGCGCGGCGGCGAGACATGTTCCAAGGGTCAGGGATAGCGGCGTGTAGGCGATCCGCCCGGCAATCTCCGACATCACCACGATTACCGCAGCCGCGGACATCACGCCGCCCGCGATCCAGGCAGAGGCGCGGCGCGGCCGGGTCAGGGCGGCCAGACCGCCTGCCGCGATCAGCGCCAGAACGATATTCAGCGCCAGTAGCTGCGGGGAATGGCTCATAGGGCCGCTTCCGTCATCCTAAGCCCCTTGTTCCGCTTCGGGCCGTGTCATGGGTCAGGCCGGTTTCCGCGCCCGGACCCACACATTCTTGCCAAACCATCGCTTGGTCACGCGGTGCAGGGCGCGGCTGACCGGAAAGGCGAGCGTGTCGAACAAAGCCACGCTGCGGTCGGAGATTTCGCCTGAATCCGATCCGATGAATTTGTGAGCCAGCGCGGCGAAAAACCCGACCGGATCGGCATAGCCGCTGTCCTGAATGGCGAACCCGGCCGCTTCGACGCGCTTGCTCAGCACGGAAAGCGTATAGCGGCGGTGATGGCCGACAAGCCGGTCCATGGAGCCATAGAGCATCTGGTAGGCGGGCACATAGATGAACAGGGTGCCGCCCGGGGCGACGCGCTCGAACAGATCGCGCAGCGCGGCCACGTCGTCCTCGATATGTTCCAGCACGTTCAGCGTATAGATGTACGGGCGGGAGGCCGGGCCGATTCCGGAAAGGTCCGGGGCGGTCTCGAACCCTTCGCGTTTCAGACGCTCCCGCAGGGCGGTGTCAGGCTCCACGCAGGTCACTGTCAGTCCGTGCGAGGCCGTGCGGCGGGCAAATTCGCCGCCGCCGGCGCCGAAATCCAGCGCGGTTTCCGCCCCGCCGGATGCGTTGATCACCATGTTTTCGAGGAAGGCGTTATAGCGTTTGGCGACCGCCATCACTTCCAGATTGGACGCGCCGACATAGCCTTCGTCATCGCTCGGGCTGGGTTCGCTCATTGGTCGTCTCCGGGGGCGGCGTGGCGCAGATAGGCCAGGCGCTTCATCTCCCGCCGGCCTTGCGTGACTGTGGAAAGGATCAGGCCGGTCGCCAGCGAAATCACCCCGACCATGACCAGCCCGGTGGCCAGCACCGCGGTGCCGACAAACGGGAACAGGCCGGTATTGAGAAATTCGATCAGGCGCGGCGTGGCGATGATCAGCGCCAGCAGGACCAGCCCCAGCGCCACCAGTGAAAAGAAGGGCAGCGGGCGCTCATCCTTCACAAGGGTCAGAATTTTCGCTCCGATGCGGGCCCCGTCACGGAAGGTGGAAAGCTTGGATTCGGTGCCTTCGGCGCGCTCGCTATAGGCCGTGTCATGGTCGGCCATGGGCAGTTGAAGCTCCAGCGCGTGCACGGTCAGTTCGGTCTCGATCTCGAAGCCGCGGGACAGCGCCGGGAAGGATTTGACGAAGCGGCGCGACATGACGCGATAGCCCGAAAGCATGTCCTTGGCGCGGTCGCCGAAAATCATCCGCACCATGCCGGTCAGCATCCGGTTTCCGAAGCGGTGACCGGGGCGGTAGGCCTCTTTCTGGTCGGAAATCCGCACGCCGGTAATCAGGTCCAGATTCTCGTCCCGCAGGCGGGCGGCCATGGCCGGGGCGGCGGCGGCTTCATAGGTGTCATCGGCGTCGCAGAGGATGAAAATATCGGCGTCGATATCGGCGAACATGCGCCGCACGACATGGCCTTTGCCCTGTTGCGGCTCGGTCCGGACGATGGCGCCGGCGGCGCGCGCCGCCTCTATCGTGCCGTCCCTGGAATTATTGTCGTAGACATAGATGGCCGCGTCCGGCAGCGCCGCGCGGAAATCGCCGACCACCTTGGCGATTGCGCCTTCTTCATCATAGGCCGGCAGCAAGACCGCCACGCGTTCGCGCCCCATCGCGTTCCATCCCCTTGAAAGCTAGCGACCGTAATCGAAAAATTGCTCGCGGTGTCTTAGCGGCCCTGCGCGCGGCGCGAAAGCCGCCGCCGCACGGGCGCGCCCTACCAGTCCGGAATTTCGCCCGTGCGCCGCGTCTCGCGAATATTGCCCAGCACAAGACGCGCATCGATGTTTTCCGGGTCGGCGTCTATGGCGGCCATCGCGTCCGCTTCCGCGGCGTCGATCTCGCCCTGATAAAGCCGGGCCTCGGCCCGCAGCGTCAGGGCCAGCGCGTCGCCGCCGCGCGCCTCCAGCGCCGCGCTTAGATCGCTTTCAGCCTCGGCATATTCATCCAGCATGGCCAGCGCGCGGGCGCGGTCGATCAGCAGGTCCGGATTGCCCGGCTGGAACTTCAGCGCGCCATCCAGCGCGCGGCGCGCCTCCGACGGGGCTTCCGCCAGCAGATAGGCGTTGCCCGCCTGACTGAGCATTTCCGCCTTGGCGACTTCCGGCGCGGGGGTCGAGGAATGGCCGATGGCCTCCAGCCGCTCCGCCGCCTCGCGCGTTTCGCCCAGCGCCAGCAGCGATACGGCCACGCAATGGCGGGCCGGCAGGCCGCCGCCCTCCATGCGCCAGGCCAGCGCGTCCTCATAGGCGTTGTCGGGATCGTCCTGCGCCTTTTTCAGGCAGGATTCGTAGCGCGCCTGGCGCGCCTCGTCGCCGGCGCTCTGGGCAAAGGCCGCGCCTGACAAAAGGCAAAGTGGAAGTAGAAACCGGATCATTGCTTGTCCCCTGCCGCGCCTGACGCGCCCGTTGCCAGAAGCCATATCATTCCGCGCGTTCAGCGGCGAGAGCGCGCACTGTCTGTTTTAACCGGTCCAGATCGGCCTCGCGGGACAGGCGGTGGTCGCCGTCCTTGATCAGCGAAAACACCACGTCGCCGCTTTCCAGCTCCTCGACCAGCCGGAAAGCGTGACGCCAGGGAACGTCCGGGTCCTGCATTCCCTGCAGGATGCGGACAGGCGCGGTGACGCCAATGCCGCCCTTGCCCAGCAGGCAGTGCTGCGCGCCGTCCTCCAGAAGGGTTTTCGTGATCGGGCTGGGATCGTAGCCATAGTCTGAAGGCTGCATCCAGACGCCTTTTTCCGCGATCTCCGCCAGCGCCTCCTCCGGCAATTCCGGCTTCATCAACGCCTCCGTGAAATCGGGCGCGGGCGCGATGAGGACCAGACCCGCGACCCGGTCCGGGCGCGCCAGCGCGGTCAGCAGGGCCGTCCAGCCGCCCATGGACGATCCGACAAGGATCTGCGGCCCTTGGGTGAGATGATCGAGAACGGCGATGGAATCGGCGGCCCAGTCGCCGATCTTCCCGTCCGCAAATTCTCCGGATGATGCGCCATGTCCGGAATAATCAAACCGGATGAAGGCTCGGCGGTCCTCGATCGCCATATCGTGCAGCGTGGTCGCCTTGCCGCCCTCCATGTCGGAGCGGAACCCGCCCAGCCAGACAAGACCGGGACCTGAACCCGGGCTGCGGCGAAAGGCCAGGCGCGGTCCGTGCGGCGCGTCGAAGAATTCGGGTCGGGTTTCAGTCATCGTCAGCAGCTTAAATCAGGGTGAAACAGCGTCCCCGCCGTGATAGGCGTCTGGCCGCGCGCTTGTCGAGGCGCGGCGAGAAGGATCACCCGGCGAACCATGCGCGTATTGCAGGTCATACCAGAGCTTGAGGCCGGCGGCGCGGAACGCACGACCATCGAGATCGCAGAGGCGCTGACCGCCGCCGGCGGCGCCGCGCCGGTGGCCAGCCGCGGCGGGCGCATGGTGGCGGAGCTGGAGGCGGCCGGGGGAAGCTGGATCGAGATGCCGGTCCATTCCAAGAACCCGTTTGTCGCCTACGCCAATGTGAAGCGGCTGACAGACGCGATGGCCGCGCACGAGGCGCAGATCATCCATGCGCGCTCCCGCGCCCCGGCCTGGAGCGCCCTGCTGGCGGCGCGGCGGGCAAAAAAGCCTTTCATCACGACCTATCACGGGACCTACAAGGCGCGTTCGGCACTGAAGCGTTTCTATAATTCGGTGATGGCGCGGGGCGATATCGTCATCGCCAATTCCGGTTTCATCCGCGATTACATTCTCAGCCAGCATGAGGTCGCGCCGGAGCGCGTGCGCGTCGTGCCGCGCGGCGTCGATATAAGCCGGTATGACGCCGCGAATGTGGAGCCGGGACGGATCAGCGCGTTCCGCGAAGCCTGCGGGCTGCCGCCCTATGACCGCCGGCCGCTGATCCTGCTGCCCGCGCGACTGACCCGCTGGAAGGGACAGGTGGAAGCGATCCGCGCGCTGGCCGCGCTGGACAGTCAGGCGGTGCTGGCCCTGGCGGGCGACGCGCAGGGCCGGGAGGCCTATGTCGGTGAGCTGAAGACGCTGGCGGCGGAGACGGGCGTGGCCGGGCGCGTTGTATTTGCCGGACATGTGCATGACATGCCCGCCGCCTATGGCGCGGCCGATCTGGTCATCACGCCGTCCATTGAGCCTGAAGCCTTTGGCCGGACTGCGGCGGAGGCGCAGGCGATGGGGCGGCGCGTGATCGCGGCCGACCATGGCGGCGCGCGCGAGGTGGTGATTCCCGGCGAGACGGGGTGGCTGTCGCCGCCGGGCGATATAGATGCGCTTGCAAAGACGATGGAAGCCGCGCTTTCCCTGCCTGAATCGCGCGCCTTCGCCATGGGCGAGGCCGCGTCGGCGCGTATCCGCGCGGAATATTCGACACAGGCGCTGCAACGCGCGACATTGAACCTCTATCAGGAACTCTTAAAGTCCGATCATGACCGCTAAGCCCGCCCCGGAGAAAATACTGATCTGCCTTCCCGGCAGTCTCGACGCGCTGGTCAGCGCGATGGCGCCGGCGGCGGCCATCCGCCGCCATCATCCCCGCGCGCGGATCGAGGCGTTTGCGCCCGAGGCGCATGTGAAGCTTCTCGAGCCCTCCTCGGATTTCGATACCGTGGAAGCGGAGCCGGAAATTGACGGCCTGAAACAGATTCCCGCCTATGTGCAGCGGATCCGGCGCGGCAATTACAACATCGTCTATGATCTGCGCACCTCGCCCAAGGCGGCGCGCTATGTCAGCGCCGCGCGCGCCTTCGCCGGGCGCTGGGTCGGCCCGATCGGGCTGGAGAAATCCTCCGCCCCGGACGGGCATCTGGTCACCCATTACGGCATGGCGCTCCGCGAGGCGGGCCTGAACGTGAACCCGTCCGCCCTGGTGCCGGATATGCGCTGGATCCTGAAACTGCGCCGCACGACGCGTACGCTTGAGCCGGCCTATTTCGGGCTGGGCGAGAATTACGTGCTGATGATTCCGGGGCTGCGGCCGGGCGCGGCCAATCCCTGGGAAGTGTCCAACTGGTCCGCGCTGGCGCGGGAGCTTCTGGCCAATGGCGTGGGCGTGACGGTCGCCGGCTCCAAGGCGGATGCGGCGCTGGCCAACGAGATTTGCCGCAACGCCGATGGCGCGCGCAGCCTGGCCGGGCGCACCGATCTGCTGCGTATCGCTGCGCTGGCCGCGCAGTCCCGCGCGGTGTTCACGCCTCTGAATGCGCTGTCCTATCTGGCGGCTGGCGCCGGCGGGCCGACTGTCGTGCTGTTCGGCCGCAAGGACCCGCCCAGCAAGGCCGCCGCGCCGCGCGGTCCGGGCGGGGTTATTTCCCTCAATCCAACCACCACCAGCCTGGTAACTCTGGAGGATGCGCTGCAGGCGGCGCGCGTTCTCGACGCCTTTGGCGGCGCCAAGACCCGCGAGTCCGCTTGATTGCAAGGCTTTCCATCGCCATAACACTGTGCTGCGCGCGGAACGCGTTTCGCGCGTCATGTTTTTATGACTGACAGAAATCATTACGGAGAAGACGCATAGCCCGCCGACCTGCACCCCAGACCCCTCCCAAGAAGGATGGGCCCCGCATCAATGACGATATTCGCGCCGCACGCGTCCTGCTGATTGACGCCGAAGGCGAAAAGCAGGGCGAGATGCCCGTAGACGCGGCCTTGGACGCCGCCCGGGAGGCCGGGCTGGACCTGGTCGAGGTTTCGCCGAACGCCGAAGTACCGGTCGTGAAAATTCTCGATTACGGCAAGCTGAAATACCAGGAACAGAAAAAGAAGGCCGAGGCGCGCAAGAAGCAGAAGACGCAGGACGTCAAGGAAATCAAGATGCGCCCCAACATCGACACCCATGATTATGAGGTGAAGACGCGGGCGATGACGCGCTTCTTCGAGGAAGGCGACAAGGTGAAGGTCACCGTGCGTTTCCGCGGCCGTGAAATGGCGCACCAGGATCGCGGCATGGTTCTGATGAAACGGGTCCAGGACCAGTTCAACGAGGTCGCCAAGGTGGAATTCCACCCGAAACTGGAAGGCCGCCAGATGATTATGATCATGGCGCCACGCTAGGGCGTGTCCGCCTGATAAGAATGAGAAAAGCCGGGGCGGACCGCCCCGGCTTTTTCATGTCAGTGGCATTTTTTAAGACCGCGATTGAGCAGCCAGTAATTGATCGGCCAGGCCGCTAGGAAACCGGCGGGAACGGCCACGGCGACGCCCAGCCAGAACTGCCAGTGGAAAACCGATCCGGCCTGCATGCCGCCCACCGCGTAATCCGCGGCGTTCATCGCGATTTCCATCACGCCGATGGAGATGACCTCGCCCACCCAGATCAGCTGCAGGGCGCGCCAGAACGTGACGCCCTCCCGGCGCATGACGGGGACAAGGCCCAGCGTGAAACCGGAAAGATAGGCCAGCGCAGTGGCCAGCCCGATCGTCGCCCAGACGCCAAGTCCGATGCTGACCCCGATCATCAGGCCGGCGACTTCGCCAATCACGCACCCTGTCAGGCAGTGCAGCGTCGCCTGCGCGGCCGTGACAATTTTCGAGCCGCCATGCGGGCCATGTCCGCCCGTGGTCTCGCATCCGGAATGATCTGCCGCTGTCATCGGGAAAGTCCTTTGCCCTGTCTCGATCTATATACCCCATCGGGGTATATGAGAAGCCCTCCAGGCCGGTTCAAGCGGCCCGGGTCAGCCGATCAGCGGCGGAACCAGAAGGCCCAGCCCCAGCCAGCCAAAAGCGGCGAGGGCGAGGACGAACAGGATCCGTTCCGACCACTGGCCGCCGGTCAGCGCGCCAAACCCGGCCGTGCGCCATTTCCAGAGCAGGAAGACCGCGCTCACCGCCGCGAAGGCGATATTGAGGAACATCGTGTAATCGACGGAAAAGAAGTCCCTGTCCGTCACGCTCTGCGCAGAGGCGGAGTCTGGCAACAGCCCGAGCGCGGCAAAGCCGTAATGCAGGACCAGCGCGGTTGCGATGAGGATGGCCAGGAATACGCCCAGTATGTAGAGCGCCATTTTCCAACCGTAATATTTCGCCTGTATCCGCAGCACCGGGAAAACCACCAGGTCGCTGAAAATGAACGCCATGATCCCGGCGAAACTGACGCCATTGCCAAACAGGACCGCGGCCAGCGGGATATTCCCCATCGACCCGATGAAGGTGAAAAACGCGGCGACAGGGCCGATCAGCGTATGGACAAGAATCTGCCAGAAGGCGGGATCCTGTCCCTGGCCGGAGCCGACGAACAGCGCCTGGAAGAAGCTTTTGGGCACGAAGGCTGCGATGATTCCGGCGACGGTGAAGCCCACCGTCACGTCCTTCCACACCATGCCCCATTCCATGACATAGCGGTTGGCGACCTTGCGCCAGCCCTCGGCGCTCCGGATCAGCGTTTTCCAGTCGGGAATATCGGAGTCGTCTTCGCCGCTTTCCTGTTCGCGGGCGGTTTCCCGCGCCTTTTCGACCAGTTTTTTCGGGAAGGTCAGACGGACCAGAAGCCACATCAGCAGGATCAGCAGCACGCCGCCGGCATATTCGCCCACCACGAATTGCCAGCCTAGAAACACCGCGATGACGATGCCCAGCTCCACCACCAGATTTGTGGAGGCCAGCAGGAAGGCGAGCGAGGGAATCAGCCCTGCGCCCTTCGTGAACAGCGCCCGCGTGGTCGAGAGCGCCGCGAAAGAACAGGAGCTGGAGATGAAGCCGAAAAACGCGCCCAGCCCGACGCTCTTCGCCCCGGTCTCGCCCATGCTCTGTTTCATGCGCTCGCGCGTCACGAAGACCTGAATCATGGATGAGATCAGATAGCCCAGCCCGAACGCCCAGAACGCCATCCAGAACAGGCCCGCCGTGGTGACGGCGGACTGATGCCAGGTTTCGAGGAATCCATTGGTCATAAAGCCTCTCAGCCCTGGCTGGCGGCGGACACCGCCCGCCGTCTCCGGCGGCGGATCCATTCGGGCTTCAGGATGCGGTAAAAGATCAGGACAAGCCCGCTGATCGAAACGGCCAGCCCTAGGCCGGAGGCCAGCTTGACCAGCCAGTTATTGAAATTGTCCCGTCCCTGATAATCCATGATGTGGAGCATCCAGGCGACGTCATAGATGCGCCAGAGCCGGGTGCGCACGGTCTCCACATCCCCCGTAACCGGGTTCATGTAGAGCCGGGTGGCGGCGCTGTCGTCGAACTCCACCTGCCAGACGGGGGTATAATTTCGCCACTCGATGGGCGCTTCGGTCAGAAGGCGCGCGGACGCCACCGCCGCGTCCCCGTGATAAGCCCCGCGCGCAAGGTCACGGATCGCGGCCTCGTCCAGCGGCGCCGCTTCGGCCCCGGTGCGGGCGTCGATCAGCCTCGCGCTCGTGGCGCCTTCGACGCGGTAGAGCATCCGGCCGGCGGACGGGCGCAGGGTTATCGATCTGGCTTCCCCCTGATAGGCGGCAAGGATCTCGCCGGGCGGGATGACGCCCTGCGTGCTGATCGCGCCCGAATAGCCCCGCTCGGCGCGGTCCTCGCCCCGCACGGTCTCGATGTCATAGAGCACCATCACCAGGCCGCTGGCGACCCAGAGCGTGACCTGTATGCCGATCGCCAGTCCGATCCATTTATGGATCCAGGTGAAGAATTTCTGCCGCTTGATGGCGCTCATGCGTTTCCCCTATTTCGTACCGGCCCGGTTTCTAGATTTCGGCGAACACGCCGCCATCGCCGCCGATTGTCATGATCTTGAACGGCGCGGCCTTGATCCCGCCCATGCCGGGGGAGCCCAGCGGCATGCCCGGCAGGGAGACGCCGATGATGTCAGGCTCTTCGGCCAGCAATGTCTCGATGGCCTCGACCGGAACATGACCCTCGACCACATAGCCTTTCACCAGAAGCGTGTGGCACCCCTGAAGGGCGGGCGGAACCTGATGCTTCTCCTTGATCGCGGCCAGTTTTTCCGGCGGCGTTTCAACGATGGTCACGTCAAAGCCGTTCTCCCGCAGATATTCGGCGTGGCCCGTGCAGCAGCCGCAGAACGGATCCTTGTACATGGTCGCCGACTGCGCGGCGGCGGTCAGGGGAAGCAGCAACGCCGCGGCAAGCAGAATAATGAAGCGTTTCATTGTCATATCCTCGTCTAGTACCAGAGCCGCACGCCGATAACGGCGGAAACGGCGTCTTCCTTCTCGCCCAGCCCCCGCGTAATGGAGGCGGTCTCGCCCAGCGTCCGCGACCACGAAACGCCGATATAAGGCGCGATTTCGCGCTTGATCTCATAACGCAGGCGAACCCCGGTCTCGAGTTCGGTAAAGCCCGCGCCCAGATCGCGGTCCGCGACATCCTGAAAGGCGAAGCCGGTTTCGATCCGGGGCTGCAGGACCAGGCGCTGGGTCAGAAGAAGGTCGTATTCCGCCTCGAAGGATGCGGTGAAGTCTCCTTCCTCGCTGAGATAGCCTTCCAGATCGACCTCGAACCAGTAGGGCGCGAGGCCTTGAAGCCCGATCTGCGCATAGGTGCGGGAATCGGGCTCGATGTCCTGCCGTATGCCGGCCTGAACGTCGAAATAGGGGCTGATGGCGCGGCCATAGAGAAGCTCGATCTCCGCGGCCTCAGTCTCGCCGTCGATCAGGGCCTCGCCCTCCGTTTCGACCCAGACGCGGTTATAATCGCCGCCATACCAGGCCGATCCGTCCCAGACGAAAACCTCATCGCCATTGCCGGACTGCCATTCCAGCCGGTCGGCCAGGATCATGTATTGCGGCTCTCCGCCCATTTCGTGCCGGACATCGCCGCGGCTTTCGCTGTGACCGCCGCCGCTCTGGGCGAACGCCGTCAGGGGCGCGAGGGCGCAGGCGAGCGCCAGTTGCATGGTCCGCGTCATTACAGAACCTCCCCGTGATCGCCATGTTTCGAATGAGAACCGGGATGGCCGGGCGCCACATCTTCAGCCACCCGGACCACGCGCATCATGCCCGCCTCCATGTGGTAGAGAAGATGGCAGTGGAAGGCCCAGTCGCCGGGCTCGTCGGCGGTGATCAACATTGATCGTTTCGTGCCCGGTTCGACGTTTACGACATGCTTCAGCGGCCGCCGTCCCGCCCCGGTCTCCAGCTCCACGAACATGCCGTGCAAATGGATCGGGTGCGCCATCATGGTGTCGTTCACCAGCGTCAGGCGAAGCCGCTCGCCATAGCGGAACAGGATGGGGCCATCGACTTCGTTGAACTTCACGCCGTCGAACGACCACATATAGCGTTCCATATTGCTGGTCAGGTGCAGCTCAACCTCCCGCGCCGGCGGCCGGGGATCCTTGTTGGGGCCAAGATTTTCAAGCTGTGAATAGGTCAGCACCCGCCAGCCGTCATTGCCCAGCCCGTTGCCCGGATCGTCCAGCCGCTCCTGCGGGTTCATTGCCTCCATGGCGACGGCGGGACCCCCGGGATGGTTATGGGCGGCGCGCATCATGTCCATGCCGCTCATATCGTCCATGGCCATGCCACCGGCCGCGCCGGCCGCGCCGTCCTGCATCTTCATGCCGCCCATATCGTGGCCGGAATGATCCATGCCGGATTTCATCTTTTCGCCGGGTTTCGCGGCGGCCATGCCGCCCATCGCGCCGTGGCTCATGCCGCCCATGCCCATGTCCTGCATGGTCAGCAGGAAGGGCTCCCGCAGGGCCGGAACTTCGGCGCGCATACCGGCGCGCGGGGCCAGCGTGCCGCTTGCATAGCCTGAGCGGTCCATGGATTCGGCGAAGATCGTATAGGCCCGGTCCTCGCGCGGCTCGACCACCACGTCATAGGTTTCGGCGACCGAGATGCGGAATTCATCGGTCTCGACAGGGATGACATTCTGGCCGTCCGTGCCCACGACCGTCATGGTAAGGCCGGGGATACGCACGTCGAAATAGCTCATGGCCGAGCCGTTGATGAAGCGCAGCCGCACCCGCTCGCCGGGATTGAACAGTCCGGTCCAGTTCGCATCCGGCCCCGTCCCGTTCATCAGATAGGTGTAGGTGGCGCCGGTCACGTCGGCGATGTCGGTGCGCATCATGCGCATCTCCGCCCACATCTTGCGGTCGGAAATCGCCTGTCCCAGCCCCTTGTCGCGCACGTCGTTCAGAAAGTCGCCGACCGTGCGCTTGTTGTAGTTGTAGTAGTCGGAGTGCTTCTTCAGCCTGGCGAAGATCCGCTCCGGATCCTCGAAGCTCCAGTCCGACAGCATGACGATATATTCCCGGTCATAGGCGACCGGGTCCGGCTCCGCCGGGTCGATGATGATCGGCCCGTAAACGCCGGTCTGTTCCTGAAACCGGGAATGGGAGTGGTACCAATAGGTGCCGCTCTGACGCACCGGATAGCTGTAGGTGAAGGTCTCGCCCGGCGCGATCCCGTCAAACGTCACGCCGGGCACGCCGTCCTGGTCATTGGGCAGCAGCAGGCCATGCCAGTGGAGGGACGAAGTATCGGCAAGCCGGTTGGTGACGCGCAGCGTCACCTCCTTGCCCTCCTGAAACCGCAATAGCGGACCGGGAACGCCGCCATTGATGGTGGTGGCGACGGCGCGCCGCCCGCCCAGCTCGAACGGCGTCTCGGCGATGGTAAGATCGAAGGCCTGTTGCGCGCCCGATTGCAGGGACGCCGTCCGCGCCCAGGCCGGAACCAGTTGCGATGCGCCAAGGGCGGCCGCGCCGCCCGCGGCGCTTTGCAGGAATTGTCGTCTGGAAAACATGTCTGATCACTCCTTCACGGGCGAAAAACGCCCGAAACGATCCGGTCAACGCCGCGCGCAGGGCGTGCGCGGCCGCGAAAAGTCAGGAGTGATGTTTGGGCGGCGAGTCCGGCGGACCGCCGGGGCGTAGGGGCACGGTGTCGGCCGCCATGCGGCGTAAATGCCGGGCGGCGGGGGAGGTCATGGGCGGAGAGGCGAGCACAAGACCCGATAGCGCGCTGAAACAGGCGGCGCAGACGCATCCGTCGCAATCCTCGCCGCAGCAATCCTGCATATCCGTAGCGGCGGGCGTCTCCGCATCATGGCAGGCTTCCGCGTTCGTCGCGGACATCATGGCGGAGGCCATGTCCATCGGCGCGTCGTGCGCGGCCATCGCCGGCGCGGCGGGCAGCGCCAGACTGGCCGCCAGAACCAGCATCGCGGCAAGCCGGGCCAGAGCACGTCGTCCGGTCATCAGGCCGCGCCTTTCGTGCGCGGCAGGATGCGGATCAACTCGTCCACCTTGGCGCGGCGCTCCTCCAGATCTTCGGAAGCCAGCGCCGTCTGGACACAGGTTTCCACGTGATCGGCCAGCACCAGCGACTCCACCTTGTCCAGCGCCGCGCGCGCGGCCTGGATCTGGGTAACGATATCGATGCAATAGCGCCCTTCCTCGACCATGGAGGACACGCCCCGGACCTGCCCCTCGATACGGGACAGGCGCTTGCGGATCGCGGCGGTATTATCGGCGCTCATGCACATACCCTAGCGGGGTATGGCCGCGGCGGTCAATTGAGTCCTAGCACGCCGCTTGCAGCGCGGCTTGCGAAAGGACTCTTTCGTTATGAACGCCAGAACCGACAACCCTTTGAATGGACGGGATAATTATCTCACTCCGATCCGCCTGACGCTGGCGGCGGTTGTCGCGGTCTGGCACGCTTTTGCGGTCACTGGCGCCGAAAGGTTCCACGAACCGGCCATTGCGGGCCTGTCGCCCAGCTATATGGCGGTGAACGGGTTTTTCATCCTTTCGGGCTTCCTGATCGCCTCCAGTCTGGAGCGGCGGCGCGCGCTGATCCCGTTCGGGGTTTCGCGCCTGTTGCGCCTTTATCCGGCGCTGATCGCGCTGGTTGTCACGGGCGCGATTCTGACGCTGTTCATTGGCGGGGACGGGGCGACCGGCAGCTGGCTCTATCCACTGAAATCCCTGGTCTTCATGGATTCCTCGGGCAGCTATCCGGGGCTTTTCTCCGATCATCCGCGCATCGCCTGGTCCATCCCGCTCTGGACGCTGCGATATGAAGTGATCGCCTATCTGATCGCGCCGGCGCTTTTCTTCCTCGGCTTGCGGGGCATTCGCGGCGCGGCGCTGATCTTCGCCTTCTTCACGGTCGGGTTCATCGTCGTGCAGCTCTGCAATTGCAGCCCGCACGCGGCCATTGTGCAGATGTTCCGCCTTGTCGCGGCCTTCTCTCTGGGCGGGCTGATCTTTGCTTTGCGAGACCATATCGGGTTCTCGTTCACCCGGCTGGCGGGGGCGCTGGTGCTCTGCGCGCTGGCCTGGAACACGCCCGCCTTTGAGGCCGCGGCTAATCTGGTTCTCGCTTGGCTGCTGTTCCGGCTGGGCTATGCACAGGGCGGGCCGCAGGCGCTCAAGAAAATTCCAGACTGGTCCTATGGCCTCTATATCTGGCACTGGCCGGTCTTCCAGCTGGTCTGGATGGCGCAGCCCGGAATCGCGCCGCTGGCCATTCTGGCGCTCGGCATGCCGGTGTCGCTGGTCATTTCGGCGCTGAGCTGGCGCTATATAGAGCGCCCGGCGCTGAATCATAAAAAGACCGTCTCCGACTGGCTCACGGCCCGCGTCTCGCCTGTGTTTAACGGCGCCCGCGCCTTGATATTCGCCCGTTCAGGCGTATAAGTCCGGTCCTTTCGAGAAGACCAGTCGTCCGTCCGGGCCAATTAACGGCATTGCCCGGCGACGCGAAACTCTAGCGGGACAGCGTATCGGAGGTCCCCGAACAAGGAGACAAAAATGCCGAAGATGAAGACGAAGTCGGGCGCCAAAAAGCGCTTCAAATTCACCGCGAATGGCAAGGTCAAGGCCGCGCAGGCGGGTAAACGCCACGGCATGATCAAGCGCACGCCCAAGCAGATCCGCGACAAGCGGGGCACGGACGTGCTGGCTCCGGCCGACGCCAAGATCGTCAAGAAGTTCATGCCCTACCAGCGCTAGGCGCTTTCGGTAGACGGCAGATCATTTCGAATTTGAAGGAGCAATAGAATGGCTCGAGTGAGTTCCGGCCCGGCGTCCCACGCCCGCCACAAGAAAGTTATCGCCAAGGCGAAAGGCTATTACGGCCGCCGCAAGAACACCTTCCGCGTCGCCAAGCAGGCCGTGGAAAAGGCCGCCCAGTACAGCTATCGCGACCGGCGCGTCCGCAAGCGTCAGTTCCGCCGCCTCTGGATCACCCGCATCAACGCCGCCGCGCGTCTGAGCGGCATCACGTACGGCCAGTTTATGCACGGCCTCAAAGAGGCCGGCATCGAGCTGGACCGCAAGGTCCTGGCCGATATCGCGGTGCGCGAGCCGGAGGCTTTCGCGGCGCTGGCTGACCAGGCGAAAGCGGCCCTCAAGTAGGGCCGCCCCGCCATGCCGCTTGAGATGAAACCCGCCTGTCAGACATGCCAGGCGGGTCTCGAGCGGAACGGACCAGCCTTTATCTGCAGCTATGAGTGCACGTTCTGCGCCGATTGCGCGGAACAGAAGCACGGCAAGGTTTGCCCCAATTGCGGCGGCGAACTGGTCCCGCGGCCACGGCGCAAGCCTTGAAGACTCGCTTCGTCCGCGGAAAAACACGGGGATGCGGGTCATGGACGATCTGGACAAGCTTGAAAGCGATCTGCGCGGCGAGATAGACGCCGCGCAGGATCTTCGCGCGCTCGACGATGCGCGGATTGCCGCGCTCGGCAAGAAGGGCCGCGTTTCCCTGATGATGCGCGAACTGGGCCAGATGGACCCGGAACAGCGCAAACAGGCCGGGCAGGCGCTGAACGCGCTGCGCCAGAGGCTGGAAGACGCCGTCACGGCCCGCCGTCAGGCGCTTGAGGAAGCGCACCTGAACGAGCGTCTGGCGACCGAGCGCGCGGATGTCTCCCTGCCGGTCCGCCCCCGTCCGCAAGGCGGCGTTCACCCGGTCAGCCAGGTGATGGAAGAGATCGCGGTGATCTTCTCCGAAATGGGTTTCGTGGTCCGCGAAGGCCCGGATATCGAGGACGATTTCCACAATTTCACGGCGCTGAATTTCCCGCCCGATCATCCGGCGCGCGAAACGCACGACACCTTCTTCCTGGAAGAGACGGACAAGGACGGCAATCCGCTGGTCCTGCGCACCCATACGTCCCCCGTGCAGGTCCGCACGATGCTGAACCAGAAGCCGCCTATCCGCATTATCGCGCAGGGCCGGACCTATCGCTGCGATTCCGACCAGACGCACACGCCGATGTTCCACCAGACCGAAGGGCTGGTGATCGACAAGGCCACCAATATGGGCCACCTCAAAGGGTGCCTGATGGAGTTCATCAGCGCCTATTTCGAGCGCGACGTGGAGGTGCGCTTCCGCCCCCACCACTTCCCCTTCACCGAGCCGAGCGCGGAGATGGACGTGCGCTATGAGCGCGCGGGCGACGAGATCCGCATCGGTCAGGGCGAGGACTGGATGGAGATTGTCGGCTGCGGGATGGTGCACCCGAACGTGATCGCCAATTGCGGCCTCGACCCGAAGGAATATCAGGGCTTTGCCTTCGGTTTCGGCGTGGACCGGCTCGCCATGCTGAAATACGGCATGCCCGATTTGCGCGATTTCTTCGCCGCCGACTCCCGCTGGCTGAAACACTACAACTTCCCGGCGCTGATCCAGCCGAACCTCGCCACGGGGCTGAGCTGAGATGAGCCCGCGCGGTTCGTCCCGCCACTGGCGCATGCGGTTCGAGACGGTGGGGTCGATCAGCGCCATCGTCGTGGGTCTGGCCGCGCTGGTGATTGCGTGGGACCAAGGCCGCGTGATGCGCGCCCAGCAGCACGGCGAGGTTTATCCCGCCCTGCAGGTGGACGCCTTCACCTCCACCCAGACCGATACGTTCAGTCTCGGGCTGCGTGTCTCGAATAATGGCGTCGGCCCGGCCTTCATCGAGAATTCGAGCATTCTGCTTGATGGCGAACCGCAGGCGCTCGGCGCTCTGATCAGCATATTGCCGGAAAATCTCGAGGACCGTTCATGGATGGCCATGGAGGGCCGCAGCGTCGCGCCGGGCCAGACCGTCGAGGCCTTCTCGGTGAGCTGGAACCGGGACGCGGTGGACGACGCCGTTCTCGCCAAACTGCTGTCCCAGTGGGACCGCTGGGACGTTGAAATCTGTTACTGCTCGGTCTTTGACCGCTGCTGGACCGCCACCGCCAATGATATGCGGCGCGATGCCGTCGACTCATGCCCCGTGATCGAGGGCGATGTGTTCGAGGAATTTGGCCGCGCCGCCTACCAAATGGAAAACCTGCAATGAAATTCACCCTGAGCTGGCTAAAAGAGCATCTGGAAACCGAGGCCACGCTCGACGAAATCGTCGAAGCGATGACCATGGCCGGTCTGGAGGTCGAGGATGTCGAGGATCCCGCCGCGCGCCTTGCCGCCTTCTCCACGGCCAAGGTGATCTCCGCCGAAAAGCATCCGGACGCCGACAAGCTGAAAATCTGCACGGTCGAAACCGTGGACGGAATGAAGCAGATCGTCTGCGGCGCGCCGAACGCCCGCGCCGGCATGATCGGCATCTATGCGCCGCTGGGGGCGTATATTCCGGGCCTCGACTTCTCGCTGGACAAGAAGCCGCGCAAGATCCGCGGGATCGAAAGCTACGGCATGCTCTGCTCCACCAAGGAGCTGGAAGCGGGTGAAGACCATGACGGCATTGCGGACCTGAAGGACGAATGGCCCGTCGGCACGCCCGCCGCAGAGGCGCTGGGCATGGCCGACCCGGTGATCGATTTTGAAGTGACGCCCAACCGCCCGGACTGGCTGGGGATTGAGGGCATCGCCCGCGATCTGGCCGCCGCCGGACTGGGCAAGCTGAAGGACCGCGCGCCGCGCACGGTCAGCGGCGCCTTCCCCTGCCCGGTCAAGGTCGCGATCCGCGACACTGATTTCTGCCCGGCTTTCGGCCTGCGGCTGGTGCGCGGCGTGAAGAACGGCCCGTCTCCGGACTGGCTGCAGGCGCGCCTGAAGGCGATTGGCCTGCGTCCGATTAATGCGCTGGTCGATATCACCAATTTCATCACCTATGACCGCGGACGCCCGCTGCATGTTTTCGATGCGGCCAAGGTGAAAGGCGATCTGGTGATCCGCCGCGCGCTGGAGGGAGAGACCCTCAAGGCGCTGGACGAGCGGGAATACGCGCTGGACGAGGAAGTCGGGGTGATTGCCGACGATGCGGGCGTGGAATCTCTGGCAGGCGTCATGGGCGGCGAGGAAACCGGTTGCACGGACGAGACCACGGACGTTCTGATCGAATCCGCGCTGTGGGACCCCATCGCCATTGCGAAGATCGGCCGCAAGCTGGGCATCATGTCGGACGCGCAATACCGCTTCGCGCGCGGCGTCGACACGCATTTCATGAAGGCCGGGCTGGAACTGGCCACTGAAATGGTCATCGAGCTGTGCGGCGGCGAACCCTCCGAGGTCGAAATCGCGGGCGAGATTCCCGCTCCGCCGGAAGCGATCCGCTTCAATTTGTCGGAGCCGGGCCGCCTTACCGGTCTGACGCTGGGCGAAAAGCGCGAAATGGAGATCCTGACCGATCTCGGCTGCACGATTGACGGCATGGGCGAGGAGACGATCGTCCAGCCGCCGACCTGGCGGCGCGACCTGACGCAGGACGCCGATCTGGTCGAGGAAATCGCCCGCATCCACGGCTATGACAAGCTGGACGCCACGCCGCTGCCGAGGCTGGAGGGCAATCGTGAGCCGGTGCTGAGCGAAGGCGCGGAGCGCGCCCGCCGCGCCCGCCGCGCGCTGGCCGCCGATGGCTGGTCGGAGGCGGTTACGTGGTCCTTCTGCCGCGCCGATCAGGCCGCGCTGTTTGATGGCGAAGACGCCCCGCGCGTCGCCAACCCGATCTCCTCCGAACTGGACACGATGCGGCCGACCCCGCTGGTGCACCTGATCCTTGGCCTGCAGAAGAATGCGGACCGGGGGCAGGGCGGCGTCTGGCTGGCCGAAATCGGCCCGGCCTGGAAAGGCGCCAAGCCGGAAGACCAGATGAGCATCGCCGCCGGCGCTCTGCGCGCGGACGCCGCGCGCCACTGGGAAGGCGCGCAGACGCCGGACATCTTCACGGTGAAGGCCGCCGCCCTGACCGCGCTACAGGCCGCCGGCGCGCCGGTGGACAACCTGCAGACCGACCGGGATGTCGCCGGCTGGTGGCATCCGGGCCGTTCGGGCGCGATGAAGCTGGGCAACCGCACGCTGGCCGTATTCGGGGAAATTCATCCGCATGTCCTCAATACGCTGGATATCGAGGGGCGGGTGCTGGCCTTCGAATGCTATCTGGATCAGCTGCCGCCGGTGAAGAAGAAGGACTCCAAGTCCAAGGGCGCGCTGAACAAATCGGACCTCAATCCGCTGACGCGCGATTTCGCCTTCCTGGTCGACGCCGAAACGCCGGCCGAGCAGGTGGCGCGTGCGGCCAAGGGCGCGGACAAGAAGCTGATTTCCGATGCGCGAATCTTTGACCTCTATGAAGGCAAGGGCGTGCCTGAGGGGCAGAAATCACTGGCCATCGAAGTGACGATCCAGCCGCGCGACGCGACCTTGTCGGACAAGGAAATCGACAAGGTTTCGGACGCCGTCGTCGCCGCGGTGAAAAAGGCCACGGGCGCGGAACTCCGCGGCTGATTCTTAAACGCCCTCGCCCCCGTGAGGGGGAGAGGGCAATGAAGTCCCGATCCTTCATTAAAAGGATTGGCTGACTGAATGGGTGAGGGGGCGGTTCTCAGAACAAGGCGCACACGCTCCCACGCGCCACCTCACCCTTTCGCGTATTCCAATCGAAGATTGGACGCTCAAGCCCTCTCCTCCCCGCGGAGGAGAGGGATCTCCATCCATACGTTCAGCCCGGCGGACCTGCGGCGGCCAGGCGCCGGTCCCGCCGCCGGCGGCGGTCGCTCAGGTACATGTCCCACGTATAGACGGCCAGTCCGCTCCAGATGAACAGGAAGGCGGCGGCGCGATCCGCGCCGAACGCCTCGCCCTGCGCCAGGCCGATGATGAATTGCAGGGTGGGGGCGATGTACTGCATCAGGCCCAGCGTGGAGAGCGGCAGGCGCCGCGCGCCCAGGCTGAACAGCAGCAGCACCCCGGCGGTGAAAACCGTGCCGGAGAAGATCAGCAGGAAGGGTTGCCAGCTCGCTTCCAGGAAGGTGCCGCGGCCTGTCGCCTCGAACCAGATGGCGGCCGCCAGACCGAACGGGGCGACCATGGCGGCTTCCAGAAACAGCCCGGTCTTGCCGTCCACGTCCAGCTTTTTGCGGACCAGCGCATAGAAGGAAAACGAGGTTGCCAGGAACAGGCCGATCACCGGCAGGCTTTCAGAGGCGACCAGCGGGATCAGAACCCCGATCAGGGCCAGGCCCACGGCCACCCATTGCGCGCGGCGCAGCCGCTCGCCCAGGAAGATCATGCCCAGCGCCACATTGATCAGCGGCCCCATGAAATAGCCAAGGCTCGCTTCAAGCACGTATCCGTTGGTCACCGCCCAGATGAACGCGCCCCAGTTGGCGGTAATCAGGACGGCCCCGATGGCCGCCCATTTCACGCGGCGCAGGGAAAACAGCGCCGCGATGCTGGGCGCTTTGATCAGCACGAACGGGGCAAGCGCGACCGCCGCCCAAAGGGCGCGATGGGCGACGATTTCTATCGGAGGGCCGGAATAAAGCGCCCAGTAAAGCGGCGAAATTCCCCAGATCGTGTAGGTCAGGAACGCATAGATCAGACCTGCGCGGAATTCGGCCGGATCGGTGGGGGCGGGCGCGGCTTTCATAGCGCCCTCATCTAGGCATGGGCCGGTCGGTCCGCCACCCTGCATTTCGGCATGGCTGCTGACCGTTTCGGAAAACCGGCTCAGGCCGCGTCCAGTTTTTCCCGGAACCGGCGGCTGCCGGGAATCTCGCTGCCATCCTTCATGCGGATGGAAAGATCGCCGGAGCCGGTGGGCGCGGCCTCCAGAATCTTGTCCAGATTGACGAGGTAGGAGCGATGCACACGCGCCGCGCGAATGCCCGCCTCGTCCAGTTGCCGCTCCAGCGCGCCCAGCGTGGTCCGGGCCAGGTGCTCGCCCGTTTCGGTCTTGATTTCCACATAGTTGCCCGCCGCCTTGGCCGCGATCAGGTCCTCCGCCGCCATCCAGATCGTGCGCCCGCCGCATTTCAGGGTCAGGCGCTTGTCCCGCCGCGCATCCTCGCGCGCCGCGGCGGCCTCCCTCCGGCGGAGCGCGAGTTCGCGGCTAACCTGAATGACCATGACAATCAGCGCCAGAGACAGCAGGTCCTTGCGGTATTCATAGAAAATGTCGCGCGGAAGATTGTCCGAGAAGCGATAAAATTCGCCCCGTATTGCGAAGGCCGCTTTCCGGATCCAGACCATGACCACGATGTGCGCGCCTGAAAGGGGAACGCTGAGCGCCACATAGGCCGGAAGCGCCCAGCGCCAGGTGTCCGCCGTCAACGGTATCAGACGGGTCAGCCAGATCAGGACCGGGGTCAGGGCGATGAATATGAAGCCGCTTCCGCCTTCGAAGATCAGAATATCTGCCAGCCCCAGCGCCGTGTTTCCGCTACGCTCCAGCTCGGTCATGCGGGAGGTGATATTCACCACGGCATAACCGGCGGTGATTATGACGATGGCCCAGAAGGACCGCCAGTCCGCCTGCGCCTCGACATCGCGTTCGCGTTTCCATTGCCGGTCAAACATGAGGGCATTCTTTACCGTCCGGCCCTGTTTGCGAAGCCCCGCCCGTCCCCGCAGGCCGCCGTTTATCCCCGGAATGACGCATTTCACGGCGCGGACCCGGCATTCATCCCTTTTCCGGCGCAAACGGTCCTCATTGGCCGGACATTCGGCCCGACACGTTCCGGAAGAAGGGTGCGCTCATGTCTGTTTCTGATTTTTCGTCCGCTTCACGCCAGCTGGCCGCGCCCGCGCGGCGGCACGATCTGGACTGGTTGCGCGTGATCGCGTTCGGTCTGCTGATCTTCTACCATATCGGCATGTTCTACGTGACGTGGGACTGGCATGTGAAAAGCGTCCACGCCTCGGCGTTTCTGGAGCCGGCCATGCGGCTGCTGAACCCCTGGCGCCTGTCGCTTCTGTTCCTGATATCCGGCGTCGCCATGCGATTCATGACCGACAAGGGCGCTCTGGCGCGTCTTGCGGGGTCGCGGTCGCTGCGGCTTTTCATCGTCATCGTGTTCGGCATGCACGTGATTGTCGCGCCGCAATCCTATTTCCAGCTGATCGAAAGCGGGGAGATCCAGCCCGGATGGTGGGCGTTTTACAGGGAATATCTGATCGGAAGCGGGGATTATTCGGTCACGATCCCGACGTGGAACCATCTCTGGTACGTCGTCTATCTGTTCGTTTACACGCTGATTCTGATCCCGCTGGTCCCGGTTTTGCGCCCGTTGGCGCGCAAATTCGAACAATTAACGACCCCGGCCTGGGCGGTTCTGCTGCTGCCGCTGGTCCTTTTCGTGGTCTATCGCTTCACCCTGACGCCCTATTTCCCGACCACGCACAACCTGGTCTGGGACTGGGCGAACCATGCCTACAGCTTCACCTTCCTCATGATCGGATATTTCATCGCCAAGCATGAGGCTGTCTGGCGCGCCATCGACCGCGCGCTGCCCGCGGCGCTGGCGCTCAGCATCGGTGCGGCGGTCATCCTGACGCCGGTGTGGATGGTCTGGGACAGGATTGATGAGAATATCTGGCTGCTGACGCCCGCGCGCCTGCTGCGCGTGGCTTACGCCTGGTGGGCCATCGTGGCGCTGATGGGGTTGGCCCGGCGTTATCTGAACCGGCCCGGCCCGGTGCTCGCCTATCTCTCCGAAGGCGTCTTCCTCTACTACATCCTGCACCAGACGATCATTGTCGCGGCCGGGTTCTGGCTGACGCGGCAGGGTCTGAACGCGCCGGCCGAGTTTGCGCTGGTCACGCTGGCGACCCTGGGCGGGTGCGCGCTGTGCTTCGAGGCCGTACGGCGCATCCCGCTTGTGCGGCCGCTCTTTGGGCTCAAGCTGCGACGCCCGCGCCGAACCGCGCCCGTTGCAGCCTGAAAAAGAGACGCCTAGGAGGACGCCCCGCGCTCGATCGTTTCCATGGCGAGGTCCGCGAGATCCCGCAACATGGCGCGTTCGGCGCGGGATAAATCGTCGCGCGCATGATTGTCGATGATGCAGAACGTGCCCAGCCGGTACCCCTCATCGGTAATCAGCGGCGCACCGGCGTAGAAGCGGATGAACGGGGTGCCCGTCACCAGCGGATTATTGGCAAAGCGGCTATCCTTCTTGGCGTCCGGAACAACCAGGCCTTCGTCCGACAGGATGGCGTGGGCGCAGAACGCGACATCGCGCGGGGTCGATGTTTCGTGCAGGCCGATACATGACTTGAACCACTGCCGGTCCTTGTCGAGCAGGGAGACGAGCGCGATAGGCGCATCGAAGGCGGCCGTCGCCAGCCGGGTCAGCCGGTCGAATTCCGGCGTGGCGGGCGTATCCAGGATTCCGAAGGACTCGAGCGCGGCTTGCCGGCCGGCCTCATCGGGCGGTGTGGGATAGGTCATGCGTTTCTCGTGCTGGTCTGGGCGGCGCTGCTGATATTGCAAAGCACAATACCAGCTTGCCCGGCGGTGAACAGATAGCTTTGTCCGGGGCGGGGCGCCGGCCCGGTCAGTCGAAGAAGCCGCGGTTCAGCGCCAGTTCGGCGATCTGCACCGCGTTCAGCGCTGCGCCCTTGCGCAGATTATCTGCGACCACCCAGAGGTTCAGCGCCGCCGGGTTGGTCGGGTCGCGCCGGATGCGGGAGACGAAGACGGCGAATTCGCCCACGGACTCGACCGGGGTGACGTAGCCATCGTCTTCCCGCTTGTCGACGATCATCAGGCCGGGGGATTCCCGCAGCAGCTTGCGGGCGGAACCGGGCGTCATGCCGTCGCCTTCGAATTCGATATTCGCCGCGATGGCGTGGCCGACAAAGACCGGCACGCGGACGCAGGTGGCGGTCAGCTCGATCGCCGGATCGAGGATTTTCTTGGTCTCGACCCGCATCTTCCATTCCTCCTTCGTGTCGCCGTCATCCATGAAGACGTCGATCTGCGGGATCACGTTGAAGGCGATCTGTTTGGAGAATTGTTCGGGCGTGGGCGGATCGTTGACATAGATGCCCTTGGTCTGGAGCCACAGCTCATCCATCGCCCCGCGCCCGGCGCCGGACACCGACTGGTAGGTGGAGGCGACGACGCGCTTGATCTTGGCTTCCTCATGCAGGGGCTTCAGCGCCACCATGAGCTGGATGGTCGAGCAGTTGGGATTGGCGATCAGAAGGGAGTCGCGGGCATCCTCAATGGCGTCCGGGTTCACTTCCGGCACGATCAGCGGGACATCGTCCTCCATCCGGAAATAGGAGGAGTTGTCGATGACCAGCGCCCCGGCCTCGGCGGCCTTGCGGCCATACTTCTCCGACGCGGCCGAGCCGGCGGACATCAGCACCACGTCGACATCGGAAAAATCGAACGTGTCGGCGTCGCGGACCTTCAGGTCCTTTTCGCCATAGGAGACTTCGCGGCCGATGGATTCACGGCTGGCCAGCGCGAACACTTCGTCCGCGTCGAACAGGCGCTCTTCGAGAATGGTGAGGATTTCGCGGCCGACATTTCCTGTCGCGCCGAGAACGGCGACCTTGACGCCCATGAGGTTGGCTCCGTGCAAACGCGGGTAAACTGAGAGGTCCGCTATATGGCCTTGCGTTCGCAGATGCAAAAGGCCGGTCCACGCGGCAGCACGAACCGGCCTTCAGTGGCGTTTCTAAAAGGGCGCGCGCGTCAGGCGGCGGCGTCCTTGTTCACGTCGGTGATCGCCAGCTTGGTGAAGTAGGAGTCGCAGCCATAAATGCTGTCGAGATCCTTATCGAGCGTCTTTGCGTCATCATTGAATTTCAGGCGCTTGGCGAAGGCTTTCGCCGTGCCGAAGCCGGCGATGCCGTAATGGCTCATGCGCTGGAACTGGGTGATGATGGAGGCGTCCTGAACGTCGCGGTCGGCGTCCAGTTCAATGGCGTGCTTGCGCACTTCGCTGACCAGGCCTTCCATGCCCTTGCAATGTTCGCCGCCGGGCTTGGCGCCGTGGCGTTCGCACAGCTCCGCCAGATCGCGCGTATGCGCGTCGATGCCTTTCTGCGAGCGTTTGAGGGAGGCTTTCAGCTCCTCGTCATGCGCGCTCTCGATCAGTTCCGGGATCACGTCCGCCATCTGGCGGTTGGCGCTCCACATATCCTTGATCTGGTCGATATAGAGATCTTCGAGGGTCCGCATGGTCATCTGTCCGTTTCCTTCTTTTTGGCGCGTCATCGCGCATGAGAAGAAACGGACGTGGAAAGACGCTTGTTCCGCCTTGGCGGCGCCCCGGACTCAGTCGCGCGCGCGCCGCCAGTCGCGATAAAGGAAAAGGGCGGCCACCGCGATGACGCC
Organism: Euryhalocaulis sp.; assembly: GCF_013911995.1. Lineage (NCBI taxonomy): Bacteria > Pseudomonadati > Pseudomonadota > Alphaproteobacteria > Maricaulales > Maricaulaceae > Euryhalocaulis > Euryhalocaulis sp. Next base: position 5,299 of record NZ_JACESD010000034.1, on the reverse strand, counting down.
CAGTATGGCGGCGATATCAACCCAGGACAGGCCAAACAGGACCGGCTGCCCCAGAAACGCCCAGGCGGCGAGACGTTCTGTCAGCGCCATGTTGCCGCCAAACCCGACCGTCAGGGCCAGCACCATAAGGATCGCCACGCCGATGGCGGCCCAGCGAAAGGCCGCGCCGGCCGCGCGGTCCGCATCGCGTTGCTGGGCGCGGCGGCGTTGTTCGTTCTGGACCGAACGGCGAAGAAATCCGGGTCGGCGTGACATGGCGGGGATTATATCAAGGGAAGCGGGGTCTGTTCACCGCTCTACGCGGTTCACCTTGAAGAACGTGTCGATCACGGTCTTGGCCATCACGCTTTCCTCGTGAGTCAGTTTTTCGTCCAGCGCGTTACGGGTGAGCTTGAAGACCGAATCCGCGCCCTCGGCGTCCGGGCCCAGCGCGTCATATCCCATGGACCAATCGCCAAAGCTGCGCTTTTGGATCGGGATTTCAGGATAGGGCGTCACTCTGGCGTGGCGGGGATCGCGCCTGATCCGCGTGAATATGGCGTGGACGGCTTCCGCCTCGCCCTCCAGGACCTGCAGGAAGGACTGGTCCAGATTAAGCAGAACCCCGGTGAGGCCCGCAGTCCTGTTATTGCGGCGCGAGGCTTCGAGAATCTGGCCGATATCGTCCTGCCCCAGTCCCTCAGCGGCGGCGCTGGCATAGATCAACTGTATCATGTCTGACGATTTAGTCGCGGCCAGCGGCGGGGCAATAGCTATCGTGTTTCAGAGTCGTCCTGCAGCCGCTTGAGCAGCCGGGCCGCGGCTTCCCGCCCGCCGACGCCGAAGGCGATTCCGAAGGCCAGGCTGATGCCCGCCAGCACGATCAGGAAGCCCCAGCGAACGATATTGTCGCCCAGCCCCATCTGGGTCAGGCCGATCACCACCGCCAGAAGCGAGACGCCATAGCGGGTGACGGTGGCCGTCAGCTCCGCCCGCGGTCCGCCGCTTTCGGCCACCAGCGCGGCGACAAAGCGGGCGATGAACAGGCCGACCAGAATGATGCTGGCCCCGAACAGGATGTTTCCGCCAATCTCCAGCACCCGCGCCAGCCAGGCGGAGATGATGGCGAAGTTCAGGATTTCCGCCGCCTGCACCGCGCCGAAGATGACGATGGCGACCAGCACGATGTTCGCCACGATATGACTGGGGGAGGGCGGACCGGCCTCGGCGCCGGAATATTCGGCGATGGCCGATTCCGGATCGTCGGAATAGTCCTTCTGCTCGACCAGCGCTTCCGGGGCCGCTTCCTCCGCCGCCTTGCGGGTGTCGGTTTCCAGCGCGCTCCAGATCCGGTCAAACCCAATGGACATCAGCAGCGCCAGCAGGATGGAGCGCACGCCCTGGCCGATCAGATAGGCCACGAACAGGATCAGCGCGGCCGCGATCAGGCGCGGAATGGCGTCCAGCATGTCCTGCAGTATCTGGGCGGAGGGTTCGGAGACCGAGCGGATGTCCAGCTGATCCAGGCCGGCAATGGCGGCCGGGATCAGGATCAGGGCGAAAATGATGATGCCCGCAGCCCGCGCCACGGCCAGGCCGTTGATAACATCGCCCAGGCCAACCCGGTCTGCGGCGCGGTCGATGGGCGCGGCGGCCAGAATGCCGGTGACGGCGCGGCGGGCCACCGCGGCGATCAGCCAGCCCACCAGCACGATCAGGATGGCCCCGATCACGTTGGGCAGGAAGGCCCAGATGCTGGCCAGCATGTTTTCCAGCGGCTCCAGCGATTCCTCGAACCCCAGCGCGTTCAGGAAGGCCGGGATGAACAGCAGGAACACGACCCAGAAAACGGCCGAGCCAAGCGAGTGGCCCAGCGTCAGGACCGGTCGGCGGGACCGCGCCGCGTCATCCTTGGCCTTGCGCCCGACCGGGGTCGCCTCGATGGCCTTGCGCGACAGGAACCCCGCCGCCTTGGCCACGGCAAAAGCCACCACGGCGATCAATGCGGCGGTCAGGAGGTTCGGCATATAGTCGATGACAACCCGTGTCGCCGCCTCGATTTCCTCGCCGATCGATGAGAAATCCATGGTCCGAATCACCCCCTGCCGTTTCAAGCCTTGGGGGAATCATGCGGCCAAGCAGCGCAAGCCGTCAAACAGGCTGAGGCGGCGGACGAAAAGTCCCCTCGCCCCTTAGAGGGGGAGAGGGCAATGAAGTCCGAAATCCTGAAAGGATTTAGATGACTGAATGGGTGAGGGGGCGGCTCGCAGGACCAGGCAATCTGGTTCAACCCATCCCCTCACCCTTTCGCGTAGCCAATCGCAGATTGGGCGCTCAAACCCTCTCCCCTTCAAAGGGGAGAGGGTGATCATTCCGGCCCGCGGCGGGCTTAAAACAAAAAGCCCGCCGCGGCGAACCGGGCGGGCTTTTCTGTAATCGCTTGTGAGGCGCGGCTTATTTCGCGGCCGTTTCCTCGGGCGCGGCGGCCGGGGCTTCGCCCACGATGCCTTCGCTGTCGGCGCGGCCGGTCGTGCGCTCGGTGATCCGGGCCTTCTTGCCGCGCAGATTGCGCAGATAATACAGCTTGGCGCGGCGAACCTTGCCCTTCCGCTTCACCTCGATGGATTCGATCATCGGGGAATAGAGCGGGAAGACGCGCTCGACGCCTTCGCCGAAGGACAGCTTGCGGACCGTGAAGCTCTCGTTCAGGCCGCCGCCGTTACGGGCGATGCACACGCCTTCGAAACGCTGCACGCGCTGGCGTTCGCCTTCGCGGATCCACACGCCGACCGTCACCGTGTCGCCGGCGGAAAAATCGGGGATGGTCTTGCCGCCCAGAACGCGCGCGGCTTCCTCTTTTTCGAGCTGCTCGATCACATTCATCGCTCGTCCTCCTTCGCGCCATGACCGCCCAACAGGTCCGGGCGGCGCGCCTTCGTCAATTCCAACGCCTTTTCGCGACGCCACCGGGCGATTGCCCCGTGATCCCCGCTCAAAAGCACGTCCGGTATCTCCCGATCCTCCCACACGCGCGGACGCGTATAGTGCGGATATTCAAGGAGACCGTCCTCGAAACTCTCTTCGCTGGCGGATCCGGCCTCTCCCAGCACCCCCGGCAGAAGCCTGACGCAGGACTCGATCATCGCCTGCGCCGCCGCTTCACCGCCGGCGAGCACGAAATCGCCGAGGCTGACCTCCAGCATGTCGCGCGCTTCGATGACCCGTTCGTCCAGACCTTCGAAGCGCCCGCAAAACAAAACCACGCCGGAACCGCCCGCCCAGTCCTTAGCCATGGACTGATCGAAGCGTTGTCCCCGCGGGCTCAGATAAACCAGCGGCCGGTCATCAGACCTCGCCGCATCTATCGCCGCCGCCGCAACCTCGGGCCGGAAGACCATTCCTGGCCCGCCTCCCGCCGGCGTGTCGTCGACAGATCGGTGCTTATGCTTGGAAAAATCCCGGATGTCCACAGACTCTAGCCGCCACAGACCCCGATTCAATGCAGTTCCTATAACACTGCCCCCCAGCACCCCCGGAAAGAGGTCCGGAAACAGCGTCAGAACGGTGGCTGTCCATGGTTTTTCCATGGTCTCCCTTATCCTTGGCGATTGACCGGGCGCAAGGGCGCAGGCTATCGCCGATACATGCAAGACGCCCCGCCCGACGCGCGCCCCGACCTGACCGTGCTGGTCCCGCTCTATAACGAGGCGGGAAACATCGCCGCGCTCACGCGGGAGATCGCGCAGGTTCTGGAGGGCGGGCCGTCTTTCGAGCTGATCTATGTCGATGACGGGTCCGCCGATGACAGCGCGGAGGAAGCGCGCGCGGCGCTGGCGGAGATTGCAGACGGAAAGCTCCTCCAGCATGAGCAGCGCGCAGGCAAGAGCGCGGCGCTCTGGACCGGGTTCAAGGCGGCGCGCGGGCGCTGGATCCAGTTGCTGGACGGCGACGGCCAGAACGACCCCGCCGACACCCGCCGCCTGTGGGACGAGATCATCGCCCCCGGCGCGGACCCGGAACTGGGCCTGATTGCCGGGCGGCGGCGCACGCGCAATGATGGCGGGGTGAAATGGCTGTCCTCCCGCCTGGCGAACGGCATCCGCCGCGCCGCCCTGCGCGACGACTCCACCGATACGGGCTGCGGCTTCAAGCTGATCAAGGCGGAGGCGGCGCGGGATCTGGCCTATTTCGGGGGGATGCACCGCTTCCTGCCGGCCCTGGTCAAACGCGCCGGATACACGGTGATCGAGACGCCGGTGAATGACCGGCCGCGCGGCGCCGGGGTCTCCAAATACGGTTTCTTCGGCCGGCTGGGTGCCGGGATCGCCGACCTGCTGGGCATGATGTGGCTGGTGCGGCGCGGTCGTTACGGGCGGGTCAGGGAGTAGGCTTCATGGACCGCCGCGCGCTTGCCGGACGCCTGATTGCGCCCAAGGCGATCCTTTTGATGATCGCCGCCTATTGCCTGATCCACTATCTGATCCGGCTGGGCCTGTCGCCGATTTACACGCTGGACGAGGCCGAGCAGGTTCTCCTCTCGGAAGTCTGGCGCATGGGCTACCGCTTCCGCCATCCGCCGCTGATGACCTGGATCTATGCCGGGGTGGAGGATGTGTTCGGCCTGCATCGCTGGTCCTTCCACGCGGTGAAATACATTCTTCTGGCAGGCGGCCTCTCGGCCTTTTATTTCGCGGCGCGGCGCATCCTCGCCTCCGGGCTGGACGCGGCGCTGGCGCTGGCGGGACTGGCGCTGGGCTTCGTGATGGCGGCCGGCTTCCATATCGACCTGACCCATTCGGTGCTGATGACCGTGCTGGTGTTCGCGAACCTGCACGCTTTCGTGCGCGCGGTGCAGCGCGGCGGCTGGAGCGACTGGGTCTATTTCGGCGTCACGCTGGGGCTCGGCGCGCTTTCCAAATACGCCTTCCTGCTGGCCCCGGCGGGCCTGCTTCTGGGCCTCGCCCTGACGCCCTATTTGCGCGCCCGCATCAACCCGATCCGGCTGGGCGTGTCGCTGTTGCTGGGGCTGCTGATTGTCGCGCCCTATCTGGGATGGAGCGCGCAGTCCGGCCATTCCTTCGCGGCGCTGACCAGCGATGTCGTGGGCGCCGACCCGCAGAACTTTCTCGTCGGCTGGGCCGCCGGGACGGGCAGCCTGATCTGGGCGCTGTTCCTGGCCGCCTGTCCGCTTCTGCCCGTATTCCTGGTCCTGTTCCCGCAGACCCTGCGGCGCGGAAAGCGGGAGGGGTCGCGCGCCGCGTGGCGGCGGCTCCTGCTAATCGCTGTCGCGGCCGGGGCGGGACTGGCGCTGGCCGGGGTG
>NZ_JACESD010000033.1:0-32586 GCF_013911995.1 Euryhalocaulis sp. | reverse complement strand
GTTGAAGTCATGGGCCGGGGTGATTTTCACCGCGCCGGCGCCCTGCTCCGGGTCCGCGTGTTCGTCCGTGACGATGGGAATTTCGACATCCGCGATCGGCAGGCGCACCTTTTTGCCGACCAGATCCTTGTAGCGCTCGTCATCCGGGTGAACGGCGACGCCGGTATCGCCCAGCATGGTCTCGGGGCGCGTGGTGGCGACCAGGATATAGTCGCGCGTCTCCCACTCGGTCGGCTTGCCGTCCTCGTCATGGGCGATGGGGAATTCATAGGTCGAGCCATCAGCCAGCGGATAGGCGAAATGCCAGAAATGGCCGTCGATTTCCTTGTTCTCGACTTCGAGGTCGGAGATGGCGGTCTGGAAGTGCGGATCCCAGTTCACCAGCCGCTTGTCGCGGTAGATCAGGCCCTGTTCGTGCAGTTCCACGAACACTTTCAGGACGGCGGCGGAAAGCCCCTCGTCCAGCGTGAATCGTTCGCGGCTCCAGTCGCAGGACGCGCCGAGGCGGCGCAGCTGGCGAAGGATGGAGCCGCCGGACTGGCCCTTCCATTTCCAGACGCGCTCAATGAAGGCTTCGCGGCCCATGTCGCGGCGGGAAATATTGCCCTCGGCCGCGAGCTGACGCTCCACCACCATCTGGGTGGCGATGCCGGCGTGGTCGGTGCCCGGCTGCCAGAGGACGCGCTTGCCAAGCATGCGCTGATAGCGGACCAGCGAATCCTGAAGCGTGTTGTTCAGGGCGTGCCCGATATGCAGAGAGCCGGTGACGTTGGGCGGCGGGATGACGATGCAGAAGGTTTCCGCATCGGGATCGTCCTTGGGCTGGAAGGCGCCGGAGTCCTCCCACTCATCGTACCAGCGGCTTTCCGCCGCCTGCGGATCGAAAGTCTTGTCGAGCATGGGCCTCTGATGACCGGAAATTGCGCCTGAAGGCGACATGAAAAAGGGTTCGCGGGGCTATAGCAACGCCCCGCGCCACAGGCCAAGCATTCGGGTAAGCCTGAAATCGCGCGGAAATTACCGCCGGCGGGCGATGCGCTCGATTTCTTCCTCGACCTTCGCCTCGACAATGCGGGGCAGGTTCTCGTCCAGCCAGCTTTTGAGCATGGGCTTGAGAAGTTCGCGCACCAGCGCTTCCAGCGTCTGGTCGTCATCGCCCATGCGCAGGCCCGCGCTGAGCCTGGCGAACGCGCCGGCGGAGGCCGTCGCCGCGCCATCACCAACAAGACCGCTGGCGGACGGGGCGTCTTCCGCCCATTCGCGCGCCGCGGCCGGTTGAGGCTGCGGCTCCGGCTCATGGCGAATCTCGGAGCGCGGTTCGGGCTCGGGGTCCATCGCGACGACGTCTTCCATCGGACGCGGCTCCGGCTCGGGCTCGGATTCCGGCTCGGGCGGCGGGGCCGCCGCTTCGGGCTCGTCCTCGACCGGTTCGGTCAGCTCCAGAACGTCCTCGTCCTCAGCTTCTTCGGGCTCAGGCTCGGGTTCGGGCGCAGGGGCGGCTTCGGCCTGCGGCTCTTCCGCCGCCTGCGCGCCATCCTCGTCGTCCTCAGAAATGATCCGGCGAATGGAGGACAGGATTTCCTCCATCGTGGGTTCTTTTTCAGCCTCGGCCATGGCTATCCCCGATTCGTTCTATGTTTACAGGCTAATGGCGGGTTCGCCTTTATGTCCAGCAAAGCCTTACGGTTCGATTGACGTCGAGACCAGACGGCGTTTCGTGTCGTTGAAATCCGCGTCGGGGTCGAATTCGGCAATCGGCAGTTCAAGATAATCCGCAGTCAGCAGGCCCATGGCGGAAAGCAGCCGGTGGGCGGCGACATATTGCTGCTGGCGCGCCTGAGCCAGACGGATCTGGGCGTTGCGCAACTGAAGTTCGGTATCCAGCACTTCAAACGTGGAGCGGAGGCCGTAATCGACTTCCTCCTGAATGCCTTCCAGCGCCTCTTCGGCGGCGGCGGTGGCGTCCTCGCTGGTCACCACGATATCGCGCGCGGCGCGCCACTGGCTCCAGGCGGAGGTCACTTCCTCCAGAATGATGCGCTCGCCCCGCTTCACGCGGAGGCGGTCGCGATTGACCTGATACTTGGCGGCGCGGATCTGGGACCGCTCGAAACCGCCGGAAAAAATCGGGATCTCCAGCCGGGCCGTCAGAGAGGCGGCTTCTTCCTCGTCGCCGGCGAAGTTCAGGTTTTCGCGGCGGCTGAGCGTGCCGTTGAGGGTGATGCGGGGCTTGATGTCCGAGCGCGCCACGTCAACGCCGTGCACGGAGGCTTCCTCGACATAGCGGATCGAGACCAGCTCGGGGTTCCAGGCGATCGCCGTCTGCTGCGCCTGATCCTCGCTCTCCGGCATGGGCGGCAATTCGGGCAGCGGCTCCAGCGACATGGGCGGGAAACCGAACACGTTTTCATAGCTGGCGCGGGCGGCCTGGAAATCCGCCTGGGCGCTGGAAAGATTGGCGCGGGCGATGGAGTAGCGGGACCGCGCCTGCGCGACATCGGTGCGGGTGACCTCCCCCACGTCGAAGCGCGCCTCCGTGTCGTCCACCTGGGCGGCCAGCGCGCGCACGCTCTCGCGGCGGATCTCGACCACTTCCGCGCTGGTCATGACCGTGGTGTAGGCCCGGACGCCATTGAAAATCACGTCCTGGGTTTCGGCGTAGAGGCTGTAGCGCGCCGACTGGATGGAAGCCTTCGCCTGACGCATGGAGGCCGGGGCGCGGCCGCCCGTATAAAGCGGCTGGCCAAAATTCAACTGGGCAACGGTCGGCTCCAGCTCGTCATCGGAAGCGAAGATCGAACCGGACTCGTTGGTCTTGCGGTATCCGTAGGAGGCGCTGGCCGAAACCTGCGGCATCTTGTTGGAGCGCGCCTGCGCGTAATTCTCGTTGACGATGCGCAGATTGGCGCGCGCCGCCAGAATGCTCGGATTGCTGGAATAGGCGTGCGCCAGCACTTCGCGAAGCTCGTCGGCGCTGGCCGGAGAGACCGCGAAAACGCAGGCCAGTGATATGGCGGCGGCGCGTAGCTTCACCGAGTTTCCTCCCAAAAATCCCCTTGGCCCGCGGGCTGCGTACAAGTCCCGGGCCAGTCCGGCAAGCGCGCCGGTCAATCGAAATCAGAAAACGAACGAGGGTTCCGGCTCGAATCCGGGCAGAAGCGGCGGTTGCGCATCGAACAGCTCGCGCCGGCCCACGGCGCCGCCATCGCGGCGATACAGAACCGCGCGGCCCGCCCCGTTGACCATTTCGAACACGCCCAGACGCCCCCCGTCAGAGAGCTGGTCGAACCAGGAACGCGACGGCGCGGCGACCGCCCCGTCGACCAGAATCAGGTCGAACGGCCCCTGGTCCGGCGCGCCGTTCTTGATGTCGCCTTCAATCACCACGGCGTTGTCGGCGCCGATATGATCCAGACTGGCGCTGGATTTCTCCAGCATCGCCGTATCGGGCTCCACGCCCACGACCGTTTCCACGAGGCTGGCCAGCACGGCGCAGCTATAGCCCCGGCCAGAGGCCAGATTGAGCGCAATATCTGTCTTGCGCGGCTCCATGGCCTGAAGCAATTTCGCGAAATCGCGCGGCCGCAGCAGCCAGCGGCCCTCGGTCAGCTCCACATGGGAATCCGAATAGGCTTGCGCCCGTTTGGCCTTGGGCAGGAACAGCTCGCGCGGGATGTCCCGCATCGCCTGAACGAGGCCGCCCATCGTGACGTCGCTGGTCCGCACCTGGCCTTCGACCATATGGCGCCGCATGGCTGAGTAATCTGTCATCCGCTTTTTTCGTCTCTGCCTGTCCGCATTCCAATACTGTTCTCGCGGCGGCTTATATCCCGCCGCTGCATCCAACCGCAACGCATGCGCGGCGCCTCATTGCGCGGGGCGCCGCGCTTGGCTATAGCGTGTCGCCTTCACACCACATGCGACAGGGGCGCCGTGGCGGAGTGGTGACGCAGAGGACTGCAAATCCTTGCACCCCGGTTCGATTCCGGGCGGCGCCTCCATCCCCTTCCCGCACTCAGAAATAGTCCAGCGGAATCGTGATTCGGCGCACGCCGGTCTCATCCGGCTCCGGCGGCTGACCGCCGCGCACATTCAGCTGCACCGATGGCAGCATCAGCCGGGGCAGACCCAGCGTGGCGTCGCGCGCCTCCCGCATTTCCACGAACTCGTCCTCGCTCACCCCGTCACGGGCGTGAATATTCTTCCGCCGCTCCTCGGCCACCGAAGTCTCCGCGCGGGGGTCGCGGTTCGCGGCGGCGCCATAATCATGACAGACGAAAATCCGGGTCTCGGCGGGAAGCGTATCCAGCAGCTTGCGAATCGAGCGGTACAGCGTGCGCGCGTCCCCGCCCGGAAAATCACAGCGCGCCGTGCCCATGTCCGGCTGGAAGATGGTGTCGCCGACAAAGGCGGCGTCCCCGATCACATAGGTTCCGCAAGCCGGAGTGTGGCCGGGCGTGGCGATATAGCGCGCCTCGAGTCCCCCAAGGGCGAATGTCTCGCCATCCGCGAAAAAATGATCGAAGCCCTCGCGCCCCGGCAGCACGATCTTTTCGTAGCCGAAGGCGTCACGGAACGCGGCGCGGACTTCATCGATCCGCCGGCCGACGGCGATCTTGCCGCCCAGCCGCTTCCTGACCGCCGGCGCGCCGGAGATGTGATCAGCATGGACATGGGTTTCCAGAATCCATTCGACCGTCAGGCCCTGCTGTTCCACCCAGTCGCAGATGCGATCCGCGAAATTCGTGCAGGTGCGGCCGGTCACCGTGTCGAAATCCAGCACCGCATCGATCACGGCCGCCGTCTGGGAGCCGGGATCGGAGACGACATAGGCGAATGTGCCCGAGTCCGCGTGGTAAAAAGATTCAACGCAAGGCGCGGCGGTCACGCGCGGCCCTCCCCGCTTACGCCGGCCCTCGCCAGCTCATCATCCAGAGAGCCCGTGATGCGCACCCAGAGCATCCGGTAGTCGCTGATCAGCGACCAGAGCGGGTGCGTGAAGGTCGCCGGTTTGTTGCGCTCTATGAAGGCGTGACTGATCCAGGCGAAGAAATACCCCGAAACGGGAACCAGAATCAGCGCCCACCAGGTGCGCGTCGCCAGGGCCAGCAGCAGCAGGCCGATGGCGAGGACCGATCCGGCATAGTGCAGAACCCGCGTTTCGGGACGCGCGTGCTCCCGCAGATAATGCGGCCAGAAATCGCGATAGGTCTGGTAGCGTTCGGACATGGGGCCTCGCTTTTCGTCGATAGCGAAGGGAAGATAACCACTCTCCGCCCCGTCCTCCATAGGCGCGGCCAGATGGGCGCGCGCCGCGTTAACCTTTCGTTAAGCATAATTCGTCATAAACGGGATCGTCTTCTCTTGAAGACACCCCACCATTCACCCATACGCCTAACAGGGAGCCAGTGAGAAACCGGCTCCCTTCTTTTTCTCAGCGCTTTGCTGCGAGAAGGGCCTTGCACCCGGCGCGCGCCCCTTGCTATGAGGCGCGCCTTCCGCGAGAGATACGCGGATACAGGGCTTCTGATCCCCGGTAGCTCAGTTGGTAGAGCAAGTGACTGTTAATCACTGGGTCGCTGGTTCGAGTCCGGCCCGGGGAGCCATTCAGGGAAAAGCCGGCCGCCGCCATTGCGGGGCCGGCTTTTTTCTTGTCTGAAGCGCGCCCTATTCCGGCGGAGAAGCCGTGGTCGTGTGGCCGCCGTCCAGAACATATTTCCACGCGCCATCGGGCTGCCGCCGCCAGACCGATATATATTTGCCGCGGACAATGCGCGGCTCTTCGTCTGCCTGCGGCATGCTCAGGGTCCAGCGGCCCCAGGTGAAGCCCAGATCGCCGCTTTCCGATACTTCAGCGCGCGCCGGCTCCCAGACCAGCGAGACGCCCTCCCCGGCGCCCGCAAAGGATTCGCCGATCGCCTCCGGTCCGGTAATCGGCTCCCAAAGGCTCTCGCGGAGGATTTCGGCGTCCGGGGCGGCGTATTCTTCAAAGGCCGCGGCCAGTCCCGCCGTCTGCGCGCGGTCAGAGAACGCCTTGTCCGTTTCCATAAGGCCCGGCGCGTTCGCCCCAAGCGCGGCTGACGCCCCTGAAAGCGCCAGCGCCATCGCAATCATTCCTGAAATCTTCATCCTGCCTGGCTCCCCGCCCTGATCGTTCCTGCCCCTATTCTAGGCCGGGAAAGCGATTGCCGCGCATCGATTCTCCATCCCTGTCCCAGATTTAACGGAATGAACATTTCTTACCGGTTTCGCCACGCCGTCCCGATGTGTGTTTTTAACTGTAAAATCCGCAATCTGCCTGCTTTTGCGCCACTGTAAGGGACAGGGACGGACAGGGCTGCCGGCATACGCAGGCGGTGCGGTTGATTTAACTTTTTCGATATTTTAGCCCCCTAAGAGGGCTTTTTGCAGATCAATCACTTAAGAGGCGAAAGCATGGCGCTTATTCCTGGCACAACCGGTATCGACCGGATCCAAGGCACAGCAAACCCGGACGTCATTTATGGCGGCTCCGGTCCTGACGAAATCTTCGGCAATGGCGGCGCGGACCTGATCTATGGTCAGTCCGGCGCTGACAACATCTATGGCGGCGAAGGCAACGACACCATCTATGGTGGCGGCGCTGGCGACCTGCTGTGGGGTCAAAGCGGTTCCGACGTGATCTATGGCGGCGCTGGCCGTGACTTCATCGATGGCGGCGCGGGCACCGACACGCTGGTCGGCGGCAATGGCGCGGATATCATCTTCGGCTCGGCCGGCGATGACGTGATCGTGGGCGGCAACGCCTCCGACCGTCTGCTCGGCGAAGCTGGCAATGACACCTTCGTGTTCAATGGCGCGGACGGCGCGGACATCGTGTTCGGCGGCGACGGCACGGACCTGGCGACCTTCGCCGGCTCCACCTCCGGCGGCTATGTCTTCGTGATCAACGCCAATGGCTCCGCGACCGCGACCCCGTCCCTGGGCGGCCGCATCGCGATGTTCGATGTTGAAATCATTGCCGGCTCAACGGGCAACGACTTCTTCTTCGGCAACACCGGCGACGACACGTTCTACGGCATTGCGGGCTCCGACACGATCTATGGCGGCGGCGGCAACGACCTTCTGGTCGGCGCGACCGGCTCCGACACGATCAACGGCAATGGCGGCAATGACGTGCTGTACGGCCTGTCAGGCTCCGACCTGATCTATGGCGGCGGCGGCAACGACACCGTCTTTGGCGGCACCGGCGGCGACACCGTTTACGGCAATGGCGGCAACGACGTGCTGTATGGCGGCTCCGGCTCTGACAACCTGGCCGGCAACACCGGCAACGACGTCATCTATGGCGGCTCCGGCGCTGACAGCATCTTCGGCGACGGCGCCCCGGGTCAATCCGGCGCTGACACGCTGTTCGGCGGCGCCGGCGGCGACGCCATCAATGGCGGCGCTGGCAACGACGTCATCTATGGCGGTCTGGGCGCTGACCTGCTGACCGGCGGCGATGACGCCGACACCTTCGTCTACACCTCCGCGGCCGAATCCAATGGCCCGGTCCTGGTGTCCGCTGACCTGATCAGCGCGTTCGACGAAGATGAAGACACGGTCGACCTGTCCGCGATCGACGCCGACGACAACACGTCAGGCGATCAGGCCTTCACCGTCGTGACGGCCTTCACCGGCACGTCCGGCGAGCTGGTCATCTCTGTCACCGGCGCGTCCACCTGGACGATCTTCGGCGACACGAATGGCGACGGCATTGCCGACCTGACGATCGGCGGCTCCGGTGAGATCATCACCGCCGGCAACATCGTTCTGTAAGCCCCCGCATCTTACGGAACTTTTGGAAGGGCCCTTCTTCGGAAGGGCCCTTTCTTTTTCTGCCTCTGAAAAATTTATTTTGATCAGCTTTCGATTTATTTGCTGGCGCAATCCCGAAACTAGGCGTAATGGAATTCGCAAGAAGCGACTTTCCAAATATGCAAAGGGGATTCTCAAGTGGCGCTCATTCCTGGCACAACCGGCATTGACCGGATTCAAGGCACCTCCAACCCGGACGTCATCTATGGCGGCTCCGGCCCGGACGAAATCTTCGGCAATGGCGGCTCTGACCTGATCTACGGTCAGGCTGGCGCCGACAACATCTATGGCGGCGACGGCAACGACTCCATCTATGGCGGCGCTGCTGGCGACCTGCTGTGGGGCGAAGACGGCTCCGATTTCATCGGCGGCGGTTCGGGCCGTGACTACATCAATGGCGGCGCGGGTTCCGACACGCTGTATGGCGGCGCGGGCGCCGACATCATCTTTGGCGGCGGCGGCGCTGACTTCATCTATGGTGGCGCGGCCTCTGACCGTCTGCTAGGCGACGGCGGCAACGACACCTTCCTGTTCGTTGGCGGCGACGGCGCGGACATCGTGTTCGGCGGCGACGGCGTGGACACGGCAAACTTCTCGCTGTCCGCGACGGGCGGCTATGTCTTCGTGATCAACGCCAATGGCTCCGCGACGGCGACCCCGACGATCGGCGGCCGCATCGCGTTCTTCGACGTTGAAGTCTTCATCGGTTCTTCCGGCAACGACTTCTTCTTCGGCAACACCGGCGATGACATCTTCTACGGCGTGTCCGGCTCCGACGTCATCTATGGCGGCCTGGGCAACGACCTTCTGGTCGGCGCCACCGGTTCCGACACCGTGTTCGGCGGCGGCGGCAACGATCTGATCTATGGCCTGACCGGCTCCGACCTGATCTATGCCGGCGGCGGCGCTGATACAGTGTTTGGCGGCTCCGGCTTCGATACGATCTTTGGCCAGGGCGGCGACGACCTGCTTTACGGCAATACCACCAATGACGACCTGTATGGCGGCGCTGGAGATGACTCGCTGTTTGGCGGCTCCGGTTTCGACAGCCTGTACGGGCAGACCGGCAATGACGTTCTGTTCGGCGGCACAGGGGTCCGGGACAACCTGTTTGGCGGCGCCGGCAATGACCGTCTTTATGGCGGCATGGGCCGGGACGTGATGAATGGCGGCGATGACGCCGACACCTTTGTCTATCTCAGCGCGGCTGAATCAAACGGCCCCGTTCTCACCGCCGCGGACCTGATTACCGGTTTTGACGAAGATGAGGACACGATCGATCTTTCCGCGATCGACGCTGACGACTTCACCGCGGGCGATCAGGCTTTCACAATCGTCACGGCCTTCACCGCGGGCGGCGCGTCCTCCGCGGGTGAGTTGGTCATCTCTGTCACCGGCGTGTCCACCTGGACCATCTTCGGCGACACGAATGGCGACGGCATCGCCGACCTGACGATCGGCGGCACGGGTGAAATCATCCTGGCCGGTAATATCGTTCTGTAAGCCCCCGCATCTTACGGAACTTTTGGAAGGGCCCTCCAGCTGGAGGGCCCTTCTTTTATGTCTCATTAATTTTTGTAGTGGCGCATGTTCGCGTTTCAGCATAATATTGAGCTGTTAAAAGCCAAAATTCAGTCTGAATCCAAGGGATCTTCCTGTGGCGCTCATTCCTGGCACGACCGGCAATGACCGGATCCAAGACACAGCGAACCCTGCCGTCATTTATGGCGGCTCCGGCCCGGACGAGATTTTTGGCAATGGCAGCGCGGACCGGATCTATGGTCAGTCCGGCGCGGACAATATCTATGGCGTCGCCGCGGGCGACCTGCTGTGGGCCGAGGATAGTTCCATATTCGACGCTGGCGACAATGATGTAATCATCTCCGGCGCGTCGACCTGGACCATCCTCGCGGACACCAATGGCGATACAATCACGGACCTGACCATCTTTGGCTTGGCGGGTGAAATTCCGAACGCCGGCAATATCGTTCTGTAAGCCCCCGCATCTTACGGAACTTGTTGAAGGGCCTCTCTTTCGAGAGGCCCTTTTTCATTTTGGATCAGAGCGCCGTATCGCTTTGAGAATCGACCATCGAGCCGGCGTCGGCCTGTCGCCGCCACATGGCGGCGTAGCGGCCGCCCCGCCCGATCAGTTCGGCGTGGGTTCCGCTTTCGACCAGCGCCCCCTCATCCAGGACATAAATCCGGTCCGCGCCGGCAATCGTGGACAGGCGATGCGCCACCGCGATTGTCGTGCGTCCGCGCGAGGCCTCGGAAAGGGCCGCCTGCACGTCCTTTTCCGTTTCAGAGTCCAGAGACGCCGTCGCCTCGTCCAGCACCAGGATGGCGGGGTCGCGGAGGATAACCCGCGCCACGCCCACCCGCTGCTTCTCGCCGCCGGACAGTTTCAGGCCGCGTTCGCCAACGCGCGTTCCCAGCCCGTCGGGAAGGCGGCGCAGGAATTCGCCCAGCTGGGCGCGCTCCAGCGCCCGCACGATTGCGGCGTCATCGGCTTCCGGATTGGCGTAGGCGACATTCGCGCGCAGCGTATCGTTGAACAGCACCACTTCCTGCGGCACCAGGCCGAGCCGGGAGCGCAGGGATTCCTGCGTGACGTCGCGTATATCCTGACCGTCGATGACGATGCGGCCGCTGGACGGGTCGTAAAAGCGGAACAGCAAGCGCAGCAGCGTGGATTTGCCAGAGCCGGAAGCGCCCGCAAGACCGATAAAGGCGCCGGGCGAGGCCTCCATATCCACGCCCTGCACGCCGGAGCTTCGGCCGTCATGGGTGAATGTCACGCCCTCAAACGCGACGCGGCCTTGCGGAACGGTCAGGGGCCGGGCGTCTTCACGATCGGCGACATCGGGCTGTAAATTCAGCACGCCGAACATGCGCTCCATGTCCACGGCGGATTGTTTGATCTCACGATAGGCCCAGCCGAGGACGTTCAGGGGCGCGTAGATGTTCATCAGGATCATAACCACCGCGGCCACGTCACCGGGCTGCAGCCGACCCTGAATGGCGAACCAGCCAGCCAGCAGCGCCATCGCCGCGAGACCCAGATTCATGACGATGGCCTGCGCGCCGTTCAGAACGCCGAGCGAGGCCTGGGTCTTCGCCGCCGCGTCCGCGTACACGCGCATGGTGCCGTCGAAGCGTTCTGCTTCCCGCCGTTCGGCCGCGAAGGCTTTCACAGTCTCGAAATTGACGAAGGAATCGACGGCCTGTCCGCTGGCCTCGTTATCCGCATCGTTCATCACGCGGCGCAGGCGCACCCGCCATTCCGTCATCGAAAAGGTGACGGCGGCATAGGCGCCAACGGTCGCCACGGCGACGACGGCAAAACCCCAGTGATAGCGGATCGCCAGAACGCCCGCGGCCAGCGCCAGCTCCACCAGGGTCGGCGCGATATTGAAAACCAGAAAGCGGATCAGGAAATCGATGGCCCGGGCGCCGCGATCAATGATGCGGTTGAGCGCCCCGGTGCGCTTGGTCTGGTGGAAGCGCAAGGACAGGCTGTGGACATGGCCGAACGTGCGCACCGCCATGATGCGCTGGGCGTCCTGGCTGACGCGGGCGAAGAACATGTCGCGCGCCTGCGGCAGGCCGACCCCGGCCCAGCGGGAGACCGCATAGGCGCCGATGGCCAGCGCAAACCCGCCAAAGGCGGCGGCCGCCGCGCCGTCCGATATGCTGTTGATCGCATTTCCGAAGAAGACCGGCGAAGCCACGGTGAACAGCTTGGCCACCACGGTCAGAGCCAGCGCCAGCGCCATCAGCGGACGCCAGCGGCGCATCTCGTCAGACAGCAGGATCTCCGTGAGCCGGCGCATGGCCAGACCCACGCCGCCTTCGGCGGAGGGGATGTCGGTATCGCTGGAGGGGGCGTGTCCGTGAGCCATGCGTTCCCTTAAATGGGGCGCATGGCCTGCGGCGCCACCCCGTTATTCGCCGGAATCTTCGTCCCCTTCCGGAACGTCGAACACCTGTCCCGGGTAGATCAGATCCGGATCGCGGATCTGCTGGGCGTTGGCGTCATAGATCACCGTGTAGCGCAGGCCCTCGCCATAAACGTCCCGGGCAATGCGCCACAGGCTGTTTCCGGGCTGGACCACCACGCGGTCGCCCGAGCGGTTGATGTCCTCCTGCGAGGCCCGTTCGAACGGCAGGACGATAATCGCGGTGACATTGCCGTCGGCGTCCAGCTGCTCGATCTGCAGATCATAGACGCCCGGCGGCAGGGAAACGTCCGCCGACAGGCTCCACTGGCCGTTTTCGTTCACTTCGGCCGTGCCCAGCTCCGCCTCATTGGCCAGCACGCGGACCGTCGTGCCCGGCTCGGCCTGTCCGGCGAAGATCACCTGCCCGCCAGCGCCGTAGTCCACGGTCTGGAGGTGCAACTCCCCGGCCCCGGCCTGGGAAAGCGGGCCTTGCAGCACGCGGCTGGCCTCGCCCGGCTCGCCCAGCACGATCAGCGGCGCGCCGCCGGCTTCCGGCACGGATATCACGACCGTCTGTTCAGACTGCACGGCGACTCCCTCGGGGGTCGTGGCGACCAGTGAAAGCTCCGCAGAGCCCGGCTGCAGCGGTTCGGTCAGGGTCAGCACCCACTCGCCGTTCTGGTCGGCGCGCGCCTCGGCAATTGTCTCGCCGTCGCGCAGCAGGGAAATAACCGAGCCCGGCTCCGCCCGGCCCGCGGCCACTGTCACGCCATTGGCGTCGACGCGCACTATGTCGAACGTCGGTGGGGGATAGTCGCCCGGCTCCGCCTGCTGCTCCGCCGGGGCCTCGCTCAATTGCGGCGCGGGGGCGTCCCCGCCACGGGGATAGAGAAAGAACACCGCCGCGGCGATGGCGGCGAGGATGATGATGGCGGATATGACAACGCGCATGGCGGACCTCCCGAGTGCGGGTTTTCATTCAGCCGCTGCGCTCGAAAGCGCAAGGCGGCGCGGCTATGGTTTGCACTCAAGGATGAATCTTGGCGCTCCAACCGCCCGTGGCAATGATCAAAGGAAAATGAGATGGCCGAATTGAGGTCGGTTTGCGTCTATTGTGGCTCTTCGAACACGGTGGACGAGGCCTATTTCCGGCTTTCGCGGGAGCTGGGCGCGGAAATCGCTGGCCGCGGCATCCGCATGGTCTATGGCGGCGGCCAGGTGGGCCTGATGGGCGCGTCCGCCCACGCCGCGCACGAGGCCGGGGGCGAGGTTCTGGGGGTCATCCCGCGCTTCCTGACCGAGCGCGAAGGCGTCTATACGGCCATCGAACACCGGGTCGTGGAGACCATGCACGAGCGCAAGCAGATGATGTTCGACGAGTCGGACGCCTTCATCGTGCTGCCCGGCGGCATCGGCACGCTGGAGGAAGTGATCGAGACGCTGAGCTGGATCCGGCTGGGTCTTCACCGCAAGCCGGTCGCCTTCCTGTCGGAAAATGACTACTGGGCGCCGCTGCTGACGCTGCTGGATCATCAGGTGGAGGAGAATTTCACCCCGCCGGAATTCCGCGAGATCATCCTGCATGCCGGCAACGCGAAAGAGGCGCTCGACATGGTGATACAGAGCGCCCGCGATTTTGGCCTGCTGGCGGGGAAGATCCCGGTCTAGACTTTCTTGCCCTTCAAGCGCGCCGCCGCCTTCTCCCGCCCGATCAGCGCCAGCACAGGGCCCATCTCCGGCCCCTGCGCCTGCCCCAGGAGCGCCTTACGCAGCGGCATGAAGAGGTCGCGGCCCTTGCGGCCCGTCGCCTCTTTCACCGCATTTGTCCAGTCGCCCCAACTTGAATCGTCGAGCGTCCCGGGCAGCAGTTTGGCGGCCTCTTCCGCGAAGCCGGCATCCTCGATCTCCGGCGTCACGGGGCCGTCGATGATGTACTGCCAGGTTTTCATGTCGTTCAGCGTCTCGACATTGGCGCGCACCGCGTTCCACAGCGGCTCGCCGCCGGTGACGCCGAGCGCCTCCAGCCGGTCTTTCACCTCCGCATAGGGCGTTTCGTGCAGGATGCGGGCATTGATGTGGCGCAGCTCGGCCGGGTCGAAGCGCGCCGGGGCGCGGCCGATCTTCTCGAACGAGAATTCCTTGATGAGCGCGTCCATCGTCATGCGCGGCTCTACCGGGTCGGAGGTGCCCAGCTTGGCGAGCAGGGAATTGATCGCCATCGCCTCGATCCCCTCATCCCGCAGTTCGGAGACCGCCAGCGTGCCGAGACGCTTGGAGAGCTTGGAGCCGTCGGCCCCGACCAGAAGCGGGGTGTGGGCGTAGTTCGGGACTTCTGCGCCTAGCGCGCGGAAAATCTCCGCCTGCGCGGCGGAATTGGTCACGTGATCCTCGCCCCGGATGACGTGCGTTACCTTCAGCTCGATATCGTCCACGACGCTGGGGAGCGTATAGAGATAAGTGCCGTCGGCGCGGATCAGGACGGGGTCTGAGAGCGAGGCCGTGTCGATGGTCTGATGGCCGCGCACCTGGTCTTCCCACTCCACAGTTTCCTGGCTCAGCTTGAAGCGCCAGTGCGGCTTGCGGCCCTCGGCCTCCAGCTTCTCGCGGTCGGCGCCGGTGAGCTTCAGGGCGGAGCGGTCATAGACAGGCGGCAGGCCCTGCGCCCGGCGCAGCTTGCGCTGGCGGTCCAGCTCCTCGCCCGTCTCATAGGCCGGGTAAAGCAGGCCAGCGGCCTTCAACGCTTCGGCGGCGGCGTCATAGCGCGCGAAGCGGTCCGACTGGTTTTCCTTGGAATCCCACTGCATGCCCAGCCAGGCGAGGTCCCTCTCGATCCCCGCCTCATATTCTTTAGTCGAACGCTCCGTATCGGTGTCGTCGATGCGCAGCAGGAAATGACCGCCCTGCCCCTTGGCGAACAGATAGTTCTGCAGGGCCGTGCGGACATTGCCGACATGGATCTTGCCGGTGGGGCTGGGCGCGAAACGGACAACGACGCTCATTTGAATGCACTTCCATCGTAATCGGTGATAAACATCATTGCTATATCGTGAGAGCTTATTGCCCTATCTCGATGCCCCAATTCTTTCCTCATCGCAGATGCGATACTCGCTAAATGATCCAAATTTGAACGAACAAACTCTAGAGAGTCTTTTGCCTCACTCTGCCTTTTTTCAATTTTATGAATAAAGTTCATATATTTGGCGTGCTCATCGATCACATCCTTAGATGCAAACATTAAAGACTGCCTACTAAAGTTTTGCATATTTTGAACTATAGACAATATCTTGGCATCAGATGTTGCTCGTGCCTTTCTTTCTTTTGCGCTCTCAAAACCAAAAAGCCTAGTAACGTTCGGAACATAATCAGAATATAATTCTGATTTTCTGTTATTTAAGTTATCTTCAAGTTTTTTGCGCTTATCAAGTTCATTTCTGTATAGAACGAATAAGCCGGAAAGGAGCGCAGCCAAAACCGGAGCAGATGCAGCAAGGACAGAAACCCAATTCATAAACTTCAAACTTCCGGAATTTCTGGATCGGGCTTGTCCCGATACTTGTTGGTGATGGGGTAGCGGCGGTCGCGGCCGAAAATCTTGGTTCCGATCTTGATGCCCGGCGCGGCCTGTCGGCGCTTGTACTCGGCGATATAGAGAAGATGCTCGACCTTGCGGACCGTCTCCGCGTCATAGCCCCGGGCGACAATGTCGTCCACGTCCTCTTCCCGCTCCACAAGGCTGTAGAGGATATCGTCCAGCACCTCGTAGGGCGGCAGGGAATCCTCGTCCTTCTGGTCGGGGCGCAGTTCGGCCGTCGGGGGTTTGTCGATAATGGCTTCGGGGATGACCTCCCCTTCATTGCCCTTGGCGCCGCGAGGCAGGGCCGTATTGCGCCAGCGGGCCAGCTTGAAAACCTCGGTCTTGTAGAGGTCCTTCAACACGTTGAAGCCGCCGCACATATCGCCATACAGCGTGGCGTAACCGACCGCGACCTCCGACTTGTTCCCTGTGGTCAGGACCATCTTCCCGAACTTGTTGGACAGCGCCATGAGGAGCAGGCCGCGCAGGCGGGACTGGATGTTTTCCTCGGTCGTATCGCGCGAATGGTCGGCAAAGAACGGGTCCAGCATGTGATCGACCGTTTCGACCGCCGGATTGATCGGGATCGTGTCGAGCCGGCACCCCATCGCCTGCGCCGCCTCGGCGGCGTCATCCAGGCTGGCCTGGGAGGTGAATTTCGACGGCATCATCACGCAATGCACGCGGTCCGGCCCCAGCGCGTCCACCGCCACTGCGGCGGAGATGGCCGAGTCTATGCCGCCCGAGAGGCCGATCAGCACGCCGGGAAAGCCGTTCTTGTCGATATAGTCGGAGAGGCCCAGCATCATGGCGCGCCATTCCGCCTCCTCGCCTTCCGATGGCGTGGCGACGCGCGCGGACTCGCAGGTCCAGGCCTCGCCCTTTCGCGTCCATGTGGCGAGGTCGAAATCTTCCTCGAAATTATTGAGGATCTGGACGAATTCCCCCTCCCCGTTCAGGGAGAAAGAGCCGCCGTCGAAGACCAGCTCATCCTGACCGCCAATCTGGTTCACATAGATGATGGGCAGGCCCGCGGCCTCAAGCCGGTCGCAGATCGCCTCCTTGCGCTCCAGCGTGATGGTGCGGCGCCAGGGCGAGCCATTGGGGGAAAAGAGCAGCGTCGCGCCGCGCTCTTTCAGCGTGCGCGCCACGCCTTCGACCCAGAGGTCTTCGCAGATCGGCGCGCCGACAAGATGGCCGCGAAATTCAAACGGTTCGGGCGACGGGCCTTCATCGAAGACGCGTTCCTCGTCGAAGATGCCGTAATTGGGCAGGCGCACCTTGAAATGCATGCCGGCGATATCCCCGGCATCGGCCAGGATCGCGGCGTTATGCAGCTTGTCGCCGCGCCGCCAGGGCGTTCCGAACAGGGTCGCGGGTCCGCCATCGCCGGTCTCGCTGACCAGCAGTTTCGCGTAGGCCTCGCACTCCGCCACCGCGCTGGGCTTCTGGACGAGATCTTCCGGCGGATAGCCCAGCAGCGTCATCTCCGGGAACACCACGATGTCTGCGCCGGCCTCCGCCGCGCGCTTGCGGGCGGCGCGGATGCGGGCGGCGTTTCCGGCGATATCGCCCACGACCGAATTGGTCTGGGCGGAGGCGATTTTCAGGCTGTCGCTCATGATGGGTGAGTTAGCCGTCCCGCCCCCGTCCCACAAGGGCGCGCATGACCGCATGGCGCTTGCCGAGGACAGCGTAACTCCTAACTATGCAGATCGCGCCGCGCGACCGAGCGGCCCGCCCATTCAGGAGACGCCGTCCATGGCCACGCCGCCCGCCGATATCAACTACACGTTTTCGGACGGCGAGATCGCCATGCTGCGCGCCTATGGGGAAGTGCGCGCGCATGCCGAAGGCGAAGCCGTGATCAAGGAGGGCGAGCGCGCCATTGATTGCATGGTGGTGCTGTCCGGACAGCTGGACGTGCATATCCATGAGCATGGCGCCGCGCGCCGCGTGGGCTGGATGACGCCGGGCCAGTTTCCCGGCGATATGTCCGTGCTGACCGGTCAGACGGTGATCGCGACGGGAACCATGGCCAAGGCGGGAGACGTCCTGCACATCCCGCGCGAGAACTTCCAGCGCCTGCTGGTCGAAAACTCCGTCCTGTCCGATATTTTTGTGCGCGCCTTCGCCGCGCGGCGTGAATGGGCGCGGGAATCGGGCAATGCCGCCATCGTGGTCATCGGCGCGCGCTATGACCGCGACGTCTTCGCGATACGCGATTTGTTGCAGCGGCACAGCCTCGCCCATGTCTGGCTGGATAGCGATTCCGACCCGCTGGCCGCCAGCGTGATGGAGGCGCGCGGCCTGACCCGCGCCGATTGTCCTGCCGTCCTGCATGGATCGTCGGGCATCCTGCGCAAACCCGATATCGCCGCGCTTAGCGAATTCTTCGGGCTGGACCTGCTTCCGGACGGCGCCTGCGCGGACGTGATTGTGGTGGGCGCGGGGCCCGGCGGACTGGCCGCCTCGGTCTATGCCGCGTCGGAGGGCCTGTCCGTGCTTACGCTGGATACCGACGGCCCGGGCGGTCAGGCGGGCACGTCCTCCAAGATCGAGAATTATCTGGGCTTCCCGACCGGCGTTTCCGGGCGCGAGCTGGCCGAGCGGGCCTCGCTTCAGGCGCAGAAATTCGGTGCGCGCATCGCGTCCACCGCCAAGGCCGCGGCGCTGGAAAAACTTGACGATAATTACTGTCTGAGACTGGCGGACGGGCGGGCGCTGAAAGCGCGCGCGGTGATCATTGCCACGGGGGCGCAATATCGCCGCCTGGGGGTTGATAATCTGGAGCGGTTCGAGGGGCGCGGAATTTATTATGGCGCCACGCCGATGGAGGCGCAGCTCTGCGCCGGCGCGGAGGTCGCCATTGTCGGCGCGGGTAATTCCGCCGGTCAGGGCGCGGTCTATCTCTCTAACCACGCCAGCAAGGTTCACGTCCTGTATCGCCGCGCGGATATTCGCGAGACCATGTCGGAATATCTGGTGCGGCGGCTGGAGGAGACGCCGAACATCGTGCTGCACCCGGAAACCGAAATTGGCGCGCTGAACGGCGTGGACGGGGCGGACATGGAGGACGACCGTCTGGTCGGCATCGAAACACGGACCGGCGGGCGGCCCGGAGCCGCCCTGGAGACGCCCTTCGTCTTCCTGTTTATCGGCGCGGCCCCGTTTACCGCCTGGCTGCCGGACGCGGTGGCGCGGGATGGCAAGGGCTTCCTGAAGACCGGATCCGATCTTGCCAATCTGGAACTGGTGCGCGCCGGCTGGTCGCTGGACCGGATGCCTTCACGCTATGAGACCAGCTGGCCGCGCGTCTATGCGGTCGGCGACGTGCGCACCGGGTCGGTCAAGCGCGTCGCCAGCGCGGTGGGCGAAGGGTCCGTCGTGGTCAGCGACGTGCACAAGGCGCTGCACGCCGGACCTGCCGCCTAGCCTTTCAGCGCCTTTTCAAAGGCGTCGCAGACAAAGTGCGCCTGCGCGTCCGACAGATAGGCGTGCATCGGCAGGGAAATCACCTGATCGGCCAGCGCCTCGCACACCGGCAGGCCGTCCGAGGACGGAAATTCGCTGAAGGCCGGCATCTTGTGCAGCGGGTTCATGTAATAGATCGCCGTTGGCACGCCCTGCTCCTGCATCCGCGCGCGCACGCCGTCACGGTCCTTTTCCACCGCCACCGTGAACAGGCCATAGCCGCTTTCGGTGTTGTCGGGGCGCGCCTGCAGGCGGCAGAGACCCTTCAGGCGGCTTTCATAAATCGCGGCGATTTCCTTCCGGCGCGTCAGCTCGTCGTCAAAGATGGTGAGCTTTTCGGCGACAATGGCGCACTGGATGGAATCCAGCCGGCCATTGATGCCGACCCGGACGGAATCCTTCCGGTCGGAGCCGGTGCCGTGCCAGCGGATGGAGCGCAGCATGTCCGCCATCTCCGGATCGTCGCAGAGCACGGCTCCGCCATCGCCATATCCGCCCAGCGCCTTGGAGGGATAGAAGCTGGTCGCCGTCACCGGCGCGATCGAGCCGACCCATCTATTACCCTGCTTGCCGCCAAAGCTCTGCGCGGCGTCGGCCAGAACCTGGATATTATTGGCCTCGGCGATTTCCATGATCGCGGGATAGTCGGCGGGCGTACCGAACAAATCGACCGGGATCACCGCGCGCGGCCGCAGGTTCCGGCGCTTCTTGATGTCCTCGATCCGCTTGGCGAAATTTTCCGGGTCCATGTTGAACGTATCGGGATCGACATCGACAAAGACCGGCGTGGCTGAGGCCAGCAGCACGGCGTTGGCCGTAGCGTTATAGGTGAAGGCCGGCAGGAAGACCGCGTCGCCATGGCCCAGCCCCATCGCGATCAGCGGCATGACCAGCGCCTGCGTGCCGGAGCCGACAGCCACTGCGTCCTTGGCGCCGGTATGCTTGGCCAGCGCGGCTTCCAGCTCAGCCACTTCCGGGCCGTTGATGTACTGGCCGTGGTCCAGAATGTTGGAAAAGCGCTGTTCGATACGCGTGCGCAGGCGCGCCTGTTGCGCCTGCAGGTCGAAGAAATTGATGGGCGGCAGCGTGCCGGAATCGCCGGTTTGTCGGTCCATGGGGTCTAGTCCTCGCTGAGCGCGGTCTTGTCCGCGTCGATAATTTCGGCGAGCCGCACGGCGTCCAGCGCCTGACGGCCCGGAACGGCGACGGGCGCGCCATCCAGAATAGAGTCGATGAAGGCGCTGACATTCGCGCCAAGGGAATCCGCCGCTTTCGGGTCGCTGGCGAAATCGGCGTCGAGATCGAACGGGGTGCCGTTGTCGAACGTCTTGGCGACGAAATCGACATTCAAGACGCCGGAGGGATATTCGATGCGCATGACGCGGTCGCGATCTTCGGCCAGACGGCTGGCCTCCAGCTCCGCCACCATGCCGTTCTCGAACACGATTTCCGCGTGGCTGTAATCGGCATTGTCCGTGCGTTCGGCGCGCGTCTGGCCGGCGATGCTGACGGCCGGGCAATCGGCCAGGCGCAGCGCCAGATCCAGATCATGGATCATCAGATCCATCGTCACGGAAACGTCCGCGCCGCGGTCGGAGAACGGGCCGAAGCGGCGGGCATAGACGCGCTCCGGAATTTCCTGCACGTCGAACACACCCATGGCGTCGAAAACGAAGCGTTCCTGATGGCCGACCTGAAGCACCAGCTGGCGGGCCTCGGCCTCGCGTACGCACCGGTCCGCCGCTTCAGCTGAAATCGCCAGCGGCTTTTCGACCAGTACGTGACAGCCAGCTTTCAGCGCCGCAAGCGCCTGTTCGCCGTGGAGCGTGGCCGGACTGGCGATCGTGACGGCGTCACAGATTTCAAGCAGCGCGGAGAGGTCGTCGAAGGCGCGCGCGCCGTCCGCTTCGCTGACAGCCGTGCTGGCGCGGTCGATGTCCGCGTCATAGACGCCAACCAGCGCGGCCCGGTCATGGCCCAGATATTTGCGCGTGTGAAAGGTCCCGAAGACCCCGGCGCCGATAACGCCGCATTGTAACAGTTTATCCACAGGCTTCTTTCGGCTTGTTCACAAATGTTTCACAAGGCTATCCACAGTGTGACAGCGCCGTCACAGAGTGAATCAGTTCTATTGCGACGCCTCTCTGGCAGATGGACGGGCCAATGACCGCTAAATTTTTATTTCGCCGTCTTGCACCCGCCTTCCTATACTCGCTGGAGGGCGGAAGATTCAGGCGCGGAATCGGGGCATCGGGGCAATGATAGACGAAATTTTCGAGGCCGTGTTCGGCATCGACTTCAAGATCGGTAAAACGATCAAGGACATGCTGCTCCACCCTGTCCGTGTCGCCGAGGCCGAACTGGAAGGCGGCAACGACGTCTACACGCCCCAGATCAAGCTGTTTATCGCGCTGTTCGGCTTCCAGTTGCTTCTGCTTTCCATATTCAAAATTTTCGATCTGGTGTCGCTGCAGGCGGTGATCCTCTCCGAGAGCGGGCTCCAGGCCGTTTCCGACCGGCTGCAGGCTGAGGGCTCCAGTCTTTCGGCCGCCAATGACGTGGTGCGCGACTGGTACAACTATTCCGTCTGGCCCGCCGCCCTGACCGGGTCGGTGGTCTATGTGGTGGCGATGAAGTTGTTTCGTCCCGCGATGAAGCTGAGCGCGCACGTAAAGCTCTATCTTCTCGCCACCAATGCGGGCTTCCTCTGGATGTTCCCCTTCCTGCTGATTGGCGTCCTGCCCATTGCAGACGCCAGCATGGCCGCGCTGTGGGCGTCGGTCGCGGCTATCCCGGTGTTCCTCGGATACCTGATCCCGCTGTTCCGGCGTTTCTACGCCACGTCCGCGGCGGGGCTGGTAATCCGCGTCAGCGTACTTGCAATTCTGGTCGTACCCTCCATCGTAATTACGACCTCGGTTGCCTACTCGATGATTTCATTCGGGATGAAACGGGAAACCGGTCTTGGCTTTTTTGAAGCCCTTCATATCGCCCAGATCGCCGAACAGTCGGCGGCCGATACAGAAACACCCGACGAAGGACAGACATCGTGAGCACGCTCGCTTCCAAGGAAATTCGCCTGGCCGGCCGGCCGCATGGCGCCCCTACCGCCGACAATTTCGAAGTCGCCGAGACCCAGGTGGCCGCGCCCGGAGAAGGCGAGGTCCGCGTCCGCAATCTGTGGATGAGCGTCGATCCCTATATGCGCGCCCGCATGATCGACGATCCCAAGCATTACATTTCCGCGTTCCAGATGGGAAAGGCGCTGGAAGGCGGCGCGATCGGCGTCGTGGTGGATTCCGGCGACCCGAATTTCGCGCCCGGCGACCATGTCCAGTCGATGATGGGCTGGAGGGAAATTTTCAACGCGCCCGGCTCGGCCCTGAACAAGGTGGATACGCAGGGCCTGCCCCTGCACGCGCCGCTGCATATCGCGGGCCTCACCGGCCTGACCGCTTATTACGGCCTGCTGAAGATCGGCCAGCCCAAGGAAGGCGAAACGGTATTCGTTTCCGCCGCCGCGGGCGCGGTCGGCTCCATCGTCTCCCAGATCGCCAAGATCAAGGGCTGCCGCGTGGTCGGCACGGCCGGGTCTGACGAGAAATGCGAATGGCTGGAAAGCCGCGGCGTCGACAAGGCGATCAATTACAAGACCGCCGGCAATCTGGTGAAAGCCGTGCGCGAAGCGGCGCCGGACGGCGTGGACGTGTATTTCGAGAATGTCGGCGGCGATCACCTGATCGCGGCGCTGGAGAACATGAACGAACATGGCCGCATCCCGGTCTGCGGCATGATCTCCGGCTATAACGCCGAAAAGCCGGAACCCGGCCCGCCCAACCTCTTCCGCATCATCCAGCGCAAGCTGCTGCTGCAAGGCTTCATCGTCTCCGACCATTTCGATGTCTATCCGGAGTTCATCCGCGACCTCGCCGGGTGGATCAAGGACGGCAAGGTTCAGTGGCAGGAAACCGTGGTCGAGGGGATCGACAACGCCCCTGACGCCTTCCTGCGTCTGTTCTCTGGCGAGAAGACGGGCAAGATGCTGGTCAAGCTTGGCGAGGACGATGGCTGATCCGGACCGGCGCGCCGCGGACGTACCGCGCGACGCGCCGCCGCTCGGCCGCGAACTGTCCGAGCTGATCGAGGATTTCGCGGGTCTTGGCCTGCGAGACCTCAAAATGATCCGCGACATCTACTGGCGGCCGCGGCGCGTTCTGCGCGCCATGGCCGCCGGCTCCCGCGAGGAATATGGCTCCGCCTTCCGGCTCTGGATCACCAGCGTCGGCGCGCTGCTGCTCTCCACCTTGCTGGGCGGGGGCATGGGCCGGGTGATGGTGGACGCCGACGAGCGGGGCGACGGCTCCGTCAGAAACATGATCACCGAAGCCTCCGGCGACTATGCCGGGGTGATCAATGATTTCGAATCCTGGGTCTCCCTGCTGACCGTTCCGGTGAGTGCCCTGGCGATGCTTCCGGTGATTTTTCTGCTGCGCGCGTTTGCGCGGGGCATACGGCTGTCGCGTCAATTGCAGACGCTGGCGGCGATCACTGTTTCCATGACCATTCCCAATATTCTGATCATGCCGTACCTGATGGCCAATTCCGGAAATCCGGCGGCCATCCTTCTGGCGTTCAGCACCTATGCGGTTTTCATGAGCACCTTCGCCCGCGGCGGGGCCGGCCTCTACCATCACGGCTGGGCGGGGATGGCCGGGAAGACCGCGGCCATTGGCGGCGCGACAATCCTTCTGAATATTCTGGCCAGCACGGCGGCCATGTATGCCGCCCTGGCCGTCGCGATCCTGCAGAACACCCCGGCCTGAATCAGCGGCCGGTTCGCGTTCGCCGCCCCGAATCCCCCGCCATTCCCACAGAATCGGCGGGCATGATTCTGCCGGGAAAAAGCACGGCAAGGACGCCGGGACACGTCCTTTTCGCGGAAAATCCGGCCCCGGCGCGGGTTTATTTGAGACCGATTGCAGTTCCGGAGCGGCCCTTTCAGCGGCGCCAAATGACGGGCCGGACGCCCGAAATCGGCGTAATGAAAGGGAATCCTGAAAATTTTAGCGAAAAGGCGCGGCCAAAGTCGAAAATCCGGTTTTCCAGCGATATCAGTGACTTGGTCTTTTTTTCTAATTTTACCGCCGCCTTGGAGACGCGGCGTCCACAAGGTTTCATGACCGGTTCTGCATCGCGGGATGGACTTCGATCCGTTGAAATCACAGCGCTTCCGGTCGATGGCCCGATTCTCTTTTTACAAGATTTTTTGCTTGCCCTCCCCCCGGTGTCTCGACGCAATATAAGGGCATCAGCGCCTCCATCCTGGCGGCGCGCTCTCAAAACAAGTTGGGGGGATAACCCATGAACAAATCCGAACTGGTCAAAGCCGTCGCTGATCAAGCCGACCTGACCCAGGCCGATGCCGGCCGCGCCGTGGACGCGTTTGTCGACACCGTCACGGGCGCCCTGAAAAAGCGCGAGCAAGTCGCCATCGCCGGCTTCGGCACCTTCGTCGCGAAGGACCGCAAGGCCCGCGAAGGCCGCAACCCGCGCACCGGCGAAACGGTCAAGATCCCGGCCAAGACGTCCGGCGCCTTCAAGGCCGGCTCGACGCTGAAAGACCTCTAGGTCTCAAGCGGCTTCAAAAGGTTTATCCTTTAGGGAAAAGGCGCGTCCGCAGGGACGCGCCTTTTTTCTTGTCCCGCTTTTCAGCCCCTGCCTATTCGGCGGCTCTGGGCGCTTTCTCGCTGCGCCGGGCCTCGCCCAGATTTTCAGAGATCAGGAAGGCCAGCTCCAGCGCCTGATCGGCGTTCAGGCGCGGGTCGCAATGGGTGTGATAGCGGCTGCCCAGATCGGCTTCCGTCACCGCCTTGGCTCCGCCCAGGCATTCGGTGACGTTCTGGCCGGTCATCTCGAAATGCACCCCGCCGGGCGCCACGCCTTCGGCGCGCGCCACGTCGAGGAAGCCTTTGACCTCGCTCAGGATGCGATCCAGGGCGCGCGTCTTGAAGCCGTTATCGGTCTTGAACGTGTTGCCGTGCATCGGGTCGCAGGACCACACGACATGGCGTCCCTCGTCGCGCGTGGCGCGCATCAGGGCGGGCAGATGCTCGGTCACCTTGTCGGCGCCGAAGCGGCCATAGAGCACGATGCGCCCCGGCTCGTTCAGCGGGTTCAAGCGGTCGAGAAGCTGCATCAGTTCGTCCGGATGCAGGGTGGGCCCGCATTTCATGCCGACCGGGTTCTGCACGCCGCGCAGGAACTCCACATGCGCGCCGTCCGGCTGGCGCGTGCGATCGCCGATCCACAGCAGATGGGCGGAGGTGTCGTACCACCCCTCACTGACGGAATCCTGCCGGGTCAGGGCTTCCTCGTAATGCAGGAACAGCGCCTCGTGAGAGGTATAGAATTCTGTCTGGGTCAGCTCCGGATTATCCGTCGCCGACACCCCGCAGGCTTCCATGAACTCCAGCGCCTCGCTGATGCGGTCGGCGATGGCGGCGTAGCGCGCGTGCTGCGGACTGCCGGAGAGGAAGTCCAGCGTCCAGCGATGCACGTTCTGCAGGTCCGCAAAGCCGCCCATGGAGAGCGCGCGCAACAGGTTCAGCGTGGAAGCCGATTGCCCGTAGGCGCGCATCAGGCGCTCCGGGTCCGGCGTGCGGCCCTCAGGCGTAAACGCCATGTCATTGACGGAGTCGCCGCGATAGGACGGCAGCGTCACCCCATCAATCGTTTCGGTGGCGGAGGAGCGCGGCTTGGCGAACTGTCCGGCCATGCGGCCCACCTTCACCACCGGCTTGCCGCCGGCGAAGGTCAGCACCACCGCCATCTGCATCAGCACGCGGAACGTGTCGCGGATCACGTCAGGATGGAATTCGGCGAAGCTTTCGGCGCAGTCGCCGCCCTGCAGCACGAAGGCGCGGCCATCGACGACCTTGCCCAGCGCCTTTTTGAGGCGCCGCGCCTCGCCCGCAAACACCAGCGGCGGGCGGCGGCTCAGCTCGTCCTCCACACGCGCCAGATGGTCCGGATCGGGATAATCGTCCGGGATGTGCTTGGCCGGCTTTTCACGCCAGCTATGGGGGCTCCAGCTTTCCATAGCTGTGGATAATATTTGCTGCAGCGCGGTATGGCTAGAGTGGAACGCTGCCTCTGCGTCCTTTTGATCCGTGGAACGCGCATAAAAATTGCGCCGTCCGGCTGTTTCCGGACGGCGCAGGAAAAACGCTTGCCGCGAAGGCTACTCGCCCTGCGTCACAATCGGCATGGGGCCTTCGGGCAGGCCGCGTTCGGACTTCGCGTCAGCGACCATCGCGCGGATATCGGCGCGCAGGGCCTCGGCGTCATAGACCACGCCGTTCTTGATGGTGGTTTCCACCCCGCCCACGCGGACCACCTCGCCCGTCTCGTCGTTCAGCTTGATATGGCCGGTGCCATAGAGAACCTTCAGGTTCGCCAGCGGGTTTTCAGCGACGATCACCAGGTCCGCCTTCTTGCCGACCTGCACCGTGCCGATCTCCTCCTGCGCGCCGATGATCTCCGCGCCGGTCTGGGTGGCGGCGCGCAGCACCTCCAGCGGGTGGAAGCCGGCCTCGCGCAGCATCTCCATCTCCTGGATATAGCCGAAGCCATAGGTCTGGTAGATATAGCCGGCGTCCGAGCCGACCCCGACATTGCCGCCGCGATTCTTGTACTCGTTGATGAAGGTCATCCAGAGGTCGAAATTCTCGCGCCAGGCGACCTCTTCCTCCGTGCCCCAGTCGAACCAGTAGGAGCCGTGGGCGTGCCGGTCCGGCCGGAAGAAATCCCAAAGCGACGGCAGCGTGTAGTCATCATGCCAGTCGGCGTTGCGCGAACGCATCCAGTCGCGGCTGGCGCTGTAGATGGTGAAGGTGGGGATGATGCCGAAATCGCGCTCCAGCAGCGTTTCCATCACCTCTTCCCAGCGTTCGCTGTAGGGATCGGCGGCCTGCGTCCACAGCTTGCCGGCCTCGCCAAAACGGTTCTGCTCGTCCTGATAGATATAGTCCGGCGAATAGTTCTGGATCACCTGATCGTCGAACATCGCCTCGGGCAGGCCGTACCAGTGCTCCATGCTGTTCAGCCCGTGCCCGGACGTGTCCAGCACGTTGGCGTGGGTCACGGCCAGCTGGGCGTGATGCATGGTGGTGCGCAGGCCCTGCTTGCCCGCCTCGTCCAGCGCGGCCCAGAGAATTTCCTCGGGCGCGCCGAAGAATTTCACGCCCACCCCGCCATCGCGCTTGATGTCGCGGATGAATTCACGCGCCTGTTCCGGCGTGTTCAACGGGTTGCTCTCGCTGGGCGAGAAAGCGGTGAAGGGATAGATGCGCGGCGCGGCAATCTCGTCCCGCTCGCTGCGCTCGCGGAGATCGGCCAGCCAGGCGGTCGGCTTGGAATTGGCGACCTCGCGGATCGTGGTGATGCCGTGCGCCAGGTGCAGCTTGAAAATATAGTCCGGCGGCGTCCCCTGCCCGTCCTGCAGCGTGTGGATGTGAGAGTGAAGGTTCACGAAACCGGGCAGGATATATTTGCCGGAAACATCGATCTCGCGCGTGCCCGCGGCCGGGCGGCGCTCCGCATCGATATCCAGTTTCGGCGCGCCGACGACGCGCACTTCGGCGATGCGGTCATTCTCGATCACGATATCGACCGGCCCCTGTGTCGGCGCCCCCGAACCGTCGATCAGATAGCCGCCGCGCAGCACCAGCCGGTCATACGGCCCGTCCCCGTCCGTGCGGTCCGGAACATCGGCGTCCGATTGCGCCAGCGCGCTACCGGCAACGGCCAGCAGCGCGGTCAGGGCGCACAGCCCTTTCGTGAAATGTTTCATGTCTCCCCCGTCTTTATTTTGTGTCAGGCGAAAGCCTGAATCCCCGTCTGGGCGCGGCCCAGGATCAGGGCGTGGATGTCGTGTGTGCCTTCATAGGTGTTCACGGTCTCCAGATTCACCATGTGGCGGATCACGTGATACTCGTCGGCGATGCCGTTGCCGCCGTGAATGTCGCGGGCCTGACGGGCGATATCCAGCGCCTTGCCGCAATTATTCCGCTTCATCATGGAAATCGCTTCAGGCACATAGCCGCCCGCATCCAGAAGGCGGCCCAGCTGCAGCGCGCCCTGAAGGCCGATCGCGATTTCGGTCTGCATATCGGCCAGCTTCTTCTGGACCAGCTGCGTGCCGGCGATCGGCTTGCCGAACACCACGCGGTCCAGCGCGTATTCCCGCGCCGCCATCCAGCAATATTCCGCCGCGCCCATCGCGCCCCATGAAATGCCGTAGCGCGCCTTGTTCAGGCAGGAGAACGGCCCGCGCAGCCCGGTGACATCCGGGAACAGATTGTCCTCCGGCACCACGCAGTCTTCCAGCGCGATCTCGCCGGTGATGGAGGCTTTCAGGGACATTTTCCCTTCAATGACCGGGGTCTTGAACCCGTCCATGCCGCGCTCCACCACGAAGCCGCGGATCTTGCCGTCCAGCTTGGCCCAAACCACCGCCACGTCCGCGATGGGCGAGTTGGTGATCCACATTTTCGAGCCGTTCAGCTTGTAGCCGCCCTCGACCTTCTCGGCCTTTGTGCGCATCGCGCCGGGGTCGGAGCCGCCATCGGGCTCGGTCAGGCCGAAACAGCCCACCGCCTCGCCGCTGGCCAGCTTCGGCAGCCATTTGTCCTTCACGGCATCGGTCCCGAACGCCTCGATCGGGTACATCACCAGAGAGGACTGCACGCTCATCGCCGAGCGGTAGCCGCTATCGACGCGCTCCACTTCCCGCGCGATCAGGCCGTAACAGACATGGTTGAGGCCCGCCCCGCCATATTCCTCGGCCACCGTCGCGCCCAGCAGGCCCAGCTCCCCCATCTCGGTCATGATTTCACGATCAAACCGCTCCTCCCGGTTGGCCGTGAGGATGCGCGGCATCAGCTTGTCCTGCGCGTAAGAGCGCGCCGTTTCGCCCACCATGCGCTCCTCTTCGGAAAGCTGGCGGTCCAGATGCAGGGGATCGGCCCAGTCAAAGCTGATCGTCTCGGCGGAAGGCTGGCGGGCGTCGGGCATGAGCAGTCTCGTTCTGGCGATACGGTCCGCACAGCGGGGCCGCCGGCGGATCGTCTGTTGTCGTGAAAACAGGATTTAACCCAGCATAGTCGGGAAGACCATGCAGGCGGAAAACTGAACGCATAAAATGCTCGAAAGACGCGCGCTCACAGGAACGCGCGTCTTTCGATTCTGCGTAAATTGCCGCCCTTTTACCTCCCGGCGCAAGGGCGTTGATCGCGGTCAGGCGCCGGAATTATCCGCCGTCGCCGCGCCGTCAGCCGCCCGCGCCACGGCGCCGCAGCCATCCTTCGCGCCGCTTTCGCTGGAATAGCCCTGGCTGGCCAGGATGGGTTCGCCATTGCCCGCTTTCAGGCGGAAATACCACTGACCGTTCTTGCCCTCGAATGTCTCGAACCGGGCCTCGTTCGCGGCGTTTTTCTTGACCGACTCTATGCCGTTCTCGGCGCTGGATTTTGCCTTGTACATTTCTGACGTGCCGACAATTTCGCCATTGCCCGCTTTCAGGTTGAAAAAGAACTGGCCGTCCTTGGCCTTCTTGATTTCGAATTTGCCGCTCATGGTTCTGGCGTCTCCTGTTATTTGCGCTGGAAGGGTCAGATTGAAAGCAAACACCATCGCGGCGCCGGGGCCAAGCGCAGGCGCGTGGAAATTTCGCATAATGGTAACCGCAGCCTTCACGAACGCGGAGAAATGCGACAAGTCTGGTGACGGCGGGAAATTGTCTCGCGCAACGGGGCGATTTTCGGGGGATCAGAGCGCATGGAGCAAAGCTGGGGCGTCGATAATGCGCGGGCCATTCTCGGCCTTCTTCTGATCATCATATTCGCCTGGGGCTGGGGCGGCTTCCGGCGCCCTTCAATGCGCATGATCCTGTGGGCGCTGGGCCTGCAATTCGGCCTGGTCCTGTTGTTGTTCGCGGCGCCCGCCCTGCGCGGCGCGCTGGTGGGCCTGAACAGCGTGGTCGATGCGCTGGAAGGCGCCACGCGGGCGGGGACGGCCTTCGTATTCGGCTATGTCGGGGGCGGCGCGACGCCTTATGACACCACCAAGCCGCAGAACTCGGTCAGCCTGGCCTTTCAGGTGCTACCGCTCGTGCTGCTGGTCTCCGCCCTTTCGGCGGTGCTTTGGCGCTGGCGCGTCCTGCCTTTCGTCACCGGGCTTTTCGCGGCGATTTTCCGGCGCACTCTGGGCCTTTCCGGCGCCGCCAGCCTGGCCGTCGCGGCCAATATCTTTCTGGGAATGGTGGAGGCGCCCATCCTCGCCAAGCCCTATCTCTCCCGCCTGACCCGCTCCGAACTGTTCGTGATCATGACCGCCGGCATGGCGACAGTCGCCGGCACGGTGCTGATCATCTACGCCATCCTGCTGCGGCCGCTGATCCCGGAAGCCGTGGGTCATGTGCTGGCGGCTTCCGTCATTTCCGTGCCCGCCGCCGTGCTTCTGGCCCGTCTAATGGTGCCTGAAGACGATCCGCGCGGCGCGGCGAAAGAGGCGCGGGCCGAGCGCCTGCATATTGGCGAGCCGGTCTATGATTCCACGATGGACGCCCTGACCACGGGCGTGGTCGAGGGCATGAAGCTCTATCTCAACATCCTCGCCATGCTGATCGTGTTCGTGGCGCTGGTGGCGCTGGCCAATGTCGCGCTGGGCGCGGCGCCGGACGTGGCGGGGGCGCCGCTGTCGGTCGAGCGGATTTTTGGCTGGGCGTTCCAGCCGCTGATGTGGCTGATGGGCATTCCCTGGGCGGAGGCGCAGACCGCCGGCGGCCTGTTCGGCGTGAAGACCGCCCTGAACGAGTTCCTGGCTTTCGAGCGGCTGGGCGATGTATCGGAGACCCTCTCCCCGCGCACCCGCCTGATCCTGACCTATGCGCTGTGCGGTTTCGCCAATTTCGGATCGCTGGGGATCATGCTGGCCGGGCTGACCACCATGGCCCCGAACCGGCGGAAGGATATTCTGGACCTTGGCCTGCCGTCACTGGTTTCGGGGACGCTGGCGACCGTCATGACGGGCTGCGTCATCGCCGCCCTGCCCGCAGGCATGTTCGGGTTCTAGCAGCCTTCGCCGCCGCGGCTGCAGCCATCATCCGCTGTTCCGCCGCCGCGCCGGAAACAGCGGCAATTGCGCAGAGGACCTTCCGACAATTCATCCAGCCGCGCGTCGAGCGCCCGCGACAGCAGATCCTGTTGCGACTGCTCCAGCATGGCCGAGGCCAGGCGCAGGCGCCGCAATTGTTCGCGCGTCAGGCGCAAGGTCGCGCGCACCTCGCGCTCGCCCGGCGCCGGATCAGGCCGGGCGGGCCGAACGGCGGGCGAGGGCTCAGCCCGGACCACGTCGCGCCGTTGCGCGGCGAAGGGATCGTGAGCGTTGCCGCGCACGATAACCGGCTTGGAGGCGGAGGGCGCGGCTTCGCCTTTGCGCACGAGCAGACCGCCATGCAGGGATGCAAATGATGACATGTCCCCTCTCCCCTAGTTCAGGCCGCGGCGGCCAAAACCCGCGCGGCGGCGCTCCGGCGCGCCGCGGGGCGGGCCGCGGTCGATCTTGCGGCGGTCCACGCCGTCCCAGCGGCTGGCATGGCCGTTACGGGGGGCGGCCGGCGCTTGCGGCGCGACGGCCTGCGCCGGGCTATGGGTCTGCGCCGCCGAGGGGAGCGGCGCAGGAGTTGGAGCCTGCCGCGGGGTCATTGCGGGATTGATCGGCAGGCCCAACTCATCCGGAAATTCGATTTCGTCAAAATCATCCTCGTCAGAGGCGTCGCTGGCGCGCGCCGGGCTGAGAACGGAGGCGGTGAAGTCCGCGCGATCCGCTTCCGCAACGGCGCCGGCGGCGACGATCCGCGCCACGCGCTCGCGCAAATAGGACCACAGGGTAGAAACCTCCTGCGCCGATTTTGAGTCGCTGCGTATCTCGCTGACCGTGCGGCCATCGATCATGGAGGCGGCGAACTCCACACGGTTATGGAGGGTCACCGGCGCAACCACGCCGTGCTGGGACAGCGCCACGGCCGTCTCGCCCGTTATCCGCGCGCGGGCGGTGGCGGAATTGACCACGAAGACCAGCGCTTTCCCGAAGGATTCGACGATATCCACGGTCGGTCCCACCGCCCGCAAATCATGCGGGCTGGGGCGCGTGGGCACCACGACCAAATCGGAATGCGCAACCACGTAAGAAATGGATTCGGTGACCGCCGGGGGCGTGTCGATCACGATCAGGCGGAAGCCGTTACGCTTCAGATGGGCAATGCCCTCTTCAAGGTCCTGGATCGGCACTTGCGCAAAAGCCGGAGCCTTCGACTCACGGGCGTTCCACCATTTGGCGAGGGAGCCTTGAGGGTCGGTATCGATCAGGGCGACCGGACCATCGCCCGCGCGCTCGGCCTCCACCGCAACATGGCCGGAAAGCGTGGTCTTGCCTGATCCGCCCTTTTGCGACGCAAAGACAATAACGCCCGTCTGGTTCGACATGCCCCTCTCCCACGCCGGATAATCCGCGTTGTCAGAAGGAAAAGAGCACAACAGACGTCGCCATCCGCTGAAGCCGGGGCGGCTGATTTGACTCAAAGATACGTAAAATCTGTGGATTCACCCGCCAGTCCCGGCAAAACGGGCCGGCTCATCTGGCAAAACCGGGCTCTTGCCGTGTAAACTCTTGAGACAGGCGGGGAATATGCGGGGG
>NZ_JACESD010000032.1:0-32802 GCF_013911995.1 Euryhalocaulis sp. | reverse complement strand
ATGCTCTACCGCGCGGCCGCCGCGCTGGACGCCAAGGATCCGGCAACGCCCAAGCTTTGCGCCATGGCCAAGCGGTTCGCGACCGACGCCTGCTTCGACATCGCCAACCAGGCGCTGCAACTGCACGGCGGCTACGGATACCTGAAGGATTATCCGGTGGAGCGGCTCGTGCGCGATTTGCGCGTCCATCAGATCCTGGAAGGCACGAACGAGATCATGCGGGTGATCATCGCCCGCCACGAAATGAAGGGCTGAGCGGCGCTCGGCCGGAAGGAATTTTCAATGTCGGAAGAGTCCGAAACGATTATCGAGAAGAAGGGTCGGGCCGGCCGGATCACGCTGAACCGCCCGAAGGCGCTGAACGCCCTGACCCGCCAGATGTGCCTGGACATGACCGAGGCGTTGCTGGAGTGGCGCGACGACCCGGACGTCAAGGTGGTCGTGGTGGACGGCGCCGGGGATCGCGGCTTCTGCGCGGGGGGCGATATCCGCCTGCTTTATGAAAGCGGCAAGGCCGGGGACGAGCGCGCCTATGAATTCTGGCGCGACGAATATCGTCTCAACCAGCTGATCAAGCGTTACTCCAAGCCCTATGTCGCGATGATCGACGGCATTGTGATGGGCGGCGGCGTCGGCGTTTCCGTGCATGGCGATTACCGGGTGGCCGGGGACAGCACGATGCTGGCCATGCCGGAGACGGGCATCGGTTTTTATCCCGATGTCGGCGGCACCTATTTCCTGCCGCGGCTGCCGGGCAAGACGGGCATGTGGATGGGCCTGACCGGGGCGCGCCTGAAAACGGCGGACGCCATGGCCATGGGCATCGCGACCTCCTACACGCCCAGCGACAAACGCCCGGCATTGATCGAGGCGCTGGAAAACGGGCCGGTGGGGATCGAGGACACGCTGGCCGCCTTTTCCGAAGAGGCGGGCGAGAGCGAGGTGAAGAAGCGTCAGGAAGATATCGAGACGCACTTCGCCGCGCCGATGGTCGAGGCGATTCTGGCCTCGCTGGACAATGACCGCTCCGACTGGGCGATCGAGCAGGCCAAGACGATGCGGACCAAATCCCCGACATCGCTGAAGCTGACGCACCGCGCCATCCAGATGGGCGCGCAGACAGAGTTCGAGGACACGATGCGGCGGGAGCTGCGCCTCTCCGCGCATTGCCTGAAAGGGCACGATTTCTTTGAGGGCGTTCGCGCCCAGATCATCGATAAGGACCGCGATCCGAAATGGGACCCCTCCGACCTTGAGCGCGTGGGCGATGCGGAGCTGGAGCAATATTTCGCGCCGCTGGACGATGACCGCGAGCTGACATTCATCGACGACACGAAGGACAACTGACCATGACCGCCATCGCATTTATCGGACTGGGAAACATGGGCGGAGGCATGGCCGCGAACCTGGCCAAGGCGGGCCATGATGTCCGCGCCTTCGACCTGTCCGAAGCCGCCCGCAAGAAGGCCGGCGAGCAGGGCTGCAATCCGGTCGACCGGATGGAAGACGCGATCAGCGGCGCCGAGGTGGTGGTCTCCATGCTGCCGGCCGGCAAGCATGTGCGGTCGGTCTATGAAAATGAAGGCGGCGTGATTGAACTGGCGGGCGAGGGCACGTTGCTGATCGATTGCTCCACCATTGACGTGCAGTCCGCGCGCGCTGTCGGCGAAGCGGCGGCCCAGGCCGGATTCCTGATGGTCGACGCGCCGGTTTCCGGCGGCGTCGCGGCGGCGGACGGCGGGACGCTGACCTTCATGGTTGGCGGGCCGGAAGAGGCGTTCGGCAAGGCCGAGCCGATCCTGGACATCATGGGCAAGGCGGTGATCCGCGCAGGCGAGTCCGGGGCGGGACAAGCGGCGAAGATCTGCAACAACATGCTGCTGGGCATTTCGATGATCGGCACGTGCGAGGCGTTTGCGCTGGCCAAGAAGCTGGGGCTGGACCCGCAAAATTTCTTCGATATCGCGTCACAGGCCTCGGGCCAGTGCTGGTCGCTGACCGCCTATTGCCCGGAGCCGGGGCCGGTTCCGGCCGCGCCGTCCAATCGCGACTATAATCCCGGGTTCGCCGTGGCGATGATGCTGAAGGATCTGAAACTGGCGCAGGAAGCGGCGTCGGCCAACGGCGCTTCCACCCCGATGGGCGCGCAGGCCGAGGCGCTTTACGCGATGTTCGATGCGCTGGGCGCGGGGAACAAGGATTTTTCCGGTATCATGAAACTGCTGGATGGGTCCCTGAGCGAATCGGGATGGACCGGTTAGGCGCTCCGTTAAATCTATCTCCAGCGAATTAAACGTCTTTTAGACATTTTCGATTTTAATCCGACCTGAAACATGGGTGAAACCCGGGAAGAAGGTGGGATTATGGGCATGCAAAATGCGGCGGCTGAAACCAGCCGTACGGACGAGCAAGAGCCTGACTTTCAGAAGAGCTATCTGCAGACGCTGACCCTGGTCGAGCGGCTGCACCGCCAGCTTCTGGATGTCATCAAGGATGATCTGGAGCGACATGGCCGGAACGACATCAACAGCGTTCAGGCGCTGCTGCTGTTCAATATCGGCGATCAGGAACTGACGGCGGGCGAACTGCGGAGCCGCGGGCATTATCTGGGCTCCAACGTCTCCTATAACCTCAAGAAGCTGGTCGAGGCGGACTATATCCGTCACGAGCGTTGCGACTCCGACCGCCGCGCGGTCCGGGTCAGCCTGACGCAGGCCGGTTCGGACGTGCGCGAACAATTGAAGACGTTGTTCGATCGTCAGTTGAAGTCGCTTCAGCCGGTCGCCAATGTCGATCAGGACGATCTGGACAGCATGAACACGGCCCTGATGCGTCTTGAACGCTATTGGGAAGATCACATAAAGTATCGCCTGTGACCTTTTGCGGCGCCGACAAAAGTTGGCGCCGCGCGCTCCTTTGGGGCATAGGGTCCTGTAAAACCTGATTTGCAGGACGGGCAATGGACTACCGGAAAGCATTCGAAGAGGCCGTGGACACGGTCAAGGCGGAAGGCCGGTACCGGGTCTTTGCGGACCTCAAACGCCTGCGCGGCCAGTTCCCGCGCGCCCGTCTGCGCGGCGATGACGGCCAGATTCGCGAAATCACCGTCTGGTGCTCCAACGACTATCTGGGCATGGGTCAGCACAAGGACGTGCTGGACGCCATGCACGGCGCGCTGGACGAAACCGGCGCCGGCGCCGGCGGCACGCGCAATATCGCAGGCACCACGCGTTTCCATGTCGATCTGGAAGACCGGCTGGCGGGCCTGCACGGCAAGAGCGGCGCGCTGCTGTTCACCTCCGGCTATATCGCCAATTCGGCGACGCTTTCGACACTGGCGAAGATCCTGCCGGGCCTGATCATTTTCTCCGATCAGATGAACCACGCCTCTATGATTGAAGGCGTTCGGTTCGGCGGCTGCGAGAAGCGGATTTTCCGCCACAACGATGTCGAGCATCTGGAAAGCCTGCTGGCCGAAGCGCCGGCGGACGCGCCCAAGGTTATCGCATTTGAATCCGTTTATTCGATGGACGGCGATATCGCGCCCATCGGCGCGATTTGCGACCTGGCCGACAAGTACGGCGCGATGACCTATCTGGATGAGGTTCACGCCGTGGGCCTTTATGGCGAACATGGCGGCGGCGTCGCCGAGCGCGACGGCGTCATGGACCGGGTCGATATTATCGAAGGCACGCTGGGCAAGGCGTTCGGCGTAATGGGCGGCTATATCGCGGCCGACGCGACGATCGTCGATGCCGTGCGCTCCTGGGCGCCGGGCTTCATTTTCACAACGGCGCTTTCGCCCGTTCTGGCCGCGGGCGCGCTGAAAAGCGTGGAAATCCTGCAAGGCGCGGAAGGGCAGCAATTGCGGGCGGCGCATCAGGCCAAGGCGGCGGAGCTGAAACAGCGTTTCGCGGACGCCGGCCTGCCCGTGATGCAGTCCGAAAGCCATATCGTGCCGGTGTTCGTGGGCGACCCGCGCCACACCAAGGCGGTTTCCGATCTGCTGCTGGCCGATCACGACCTTTATGTGCAGCCGATCAATTACCCCACCGTGCCGCGCGGCACGGAGCGGCTTCGCTTTACGCCGTCGCCGATGCACGACGACCCCATGCTGGACAAGCTTGTCTCGTCCATGGATGCGCTGTGGACGCAGTGTAACGTGGCGCGCCGTCCAGCGGCGGCCTGACCCGCAGGCGCGGGAAAGGCGATGCCCGGCCGGGGCGTCATTTTCGAATTTGTCAGGCGCGGAAACATCGTGCGCGTCGCCGCGGTGGACGAAGCCACGGGCGTCGAGGCGTGGATCATCGGGCCGGTCAGCGCCTCGCAGGCTGATCTGAAGACTTTGGCCCGGCGCAAGCTTGACTATGTAATGAAGAAGAAGGGGCTCGGGCGCAGCGATTGATTGTGTGCGCGCAGCCGCCTATGCACTGGATTTTGTAGTTCCGCAGACGGAGAAGTTTTCCATGGCCGACGCGCTTGAAACCGGCTCGCTCGCCGAGACGTTTTTCACTCAGGACCTCGCCGACAAGGACCCCGACATCTTTGGCGCGATGGAGCGCGAGCGTAAGCGTCAGCAGGACCAGATCGAGCTGATCGCGTCCGAAAACATCGTCTCCAAGGCCGTGCTGCAGGCTCAAGGGTCGGTGCTGACCAATAAATACGCCGAAGGCTATCCGGGGCGCCGCTATTATGGCGGTTGCGAATTCGTGGACGAGGCGGAAAACCTGGCCCGTGACCGCGCGAAGCGCCTGTTCAATTGCGGGTTCGCCAATGTGCAGCCGAGCTCCGGCAGTCAGGCCAATCAGGCGGTGTTCCTGGCGCTGGCCAAGCCGGGCGATTCCATTCTGGGTCTTTCGCTGGCCGCGGGCGGCCACCTGACACACGGCGCGCCGCCCAATGTCTCCGGCAAGTGGTTTCAGGCGCATCATTACGGCGTGCGCAAGGACGACCATCTGATTGACTATGACGAGGTCGAGCGCCTGGCGCATGAGCACAAGCCGCGGATCATCATCGCCGGCGGCTCCGCCTATCCGCGCACGATCGACTTCAAGCGTTTCCGCGAAATCGCCGATGCCGTGGACGCCTATCTGATGGTCGACATGGCGCACTTCGCGGGGCTGGTCGCGGGCGGGGCGCATCCCAACCCGCTGGACCACGCGCATGTCGCCACGACCACGACGCACAAGACGCTGCGCGGTCCGC
The DNA here is from genome assembly GCF_013911995.1 of Euryhalocaulis sp. Lineage (NCBI taxonomy): Bacteria > Pseudomonadati > Pseudomonadota > Alphaproteobacteria > Maricaulales > Maricaulaceae > Euryhalocaulis > Euryhalocaulis sp. The sequence goes on along the minus strand of NZ_JACESD010000032.1, from coordinate 27,597 downwards.
GCGGCGGCATGGTGCTGACCAATGACGAGGATATCGCCAAGAAGATCAATTCGGCGGTGTTCCCGGGCATGCAGGGCGGGCCGCTGATGCACGCCGTCGCCGCCAAGGCGGTGGCCTTCGGCGAGGCGCTGACCCCGGACTTCAAGATCTATGCGCGCAACGTGATCGAGAACGCCAAGGCGCTGGGCGACACCCTGAAAGACGCCGGCTATGACATCGTTTCCGGCGGCACGGACACGCATCTGGTGCTGCTGGACCTGCGGCCGAAAAACCTGAAGGGCAATGCCGGCGAGGAAACGCTGGAGCGCGCCTATATGACCTGCAACAAGAACGGCGTGCCGTTCGACCCGGAAAAGCCGATGGTGACGTCCGGCCTGCGTCTGGGCAGTCCGGCGGGCACGACGCGCGGATTTGGCGCGGCGGAGTTCCGCCAGGTTGGCGAGTGGATCGCCGAAGTGCTGGACGCCATGGCCGCGAAGGGCGCGGCTGATCCGGCGGTCGAAGCGGCGGTGAAGGCCAAGGTGACCGGCCTGACGGGCCGCTTCCCGATCTATCCTGACGCATAAGGAAAATACGCGATGCGCTGCCCCTATTGCGGTGACCCCGATACGCAGGTGAAGGATTCCCGTCCCGCCGAGGACGGGAACGCCATTCGCCGCCGCCGGCAATGCGCCAAGTGCGGGCAGCGTTTCACCACGTTCGAGCGGGTCTCCCTGCGCGCGCTGACCATCGTGAAGCGGGACGGCGAACGCTCCATGTTCGACCGCGACAAGCTGATGCGCTCGATTATGCTGGCCATGCAGAAGCGCAATGTGGAGCCCGAACGCATCGAACAGATGGTCAGCGGCATCGTGCGGCGGATCGAATCCAGCGGAGAGACCGATATTCCCTCCGTCGAGATCGGCGAATATGTGATGGAGGCTCTCAAGGAGCTCGATCAGGTCGCCTATGTCCGCTACGCCTCGGTCTACAAGGCGTTTCACGAAGTTGCAGACTTCAAGGAATTCATCGAGGACGAGCAATTGTCCAGGGACGACGAATGACCGCTGCGCGCCCGCGCGTCACGCTCAAGCTCGCGACCTCTCTCGACGGCCGCATCGCAACGGCCAGCGGCAAGTCCCGGTGGATCACCGGAGAGGCGGCGCGGGAACAGTCTCACCGGCTGCGCGCAGAGCATGACGCCATCCTGATCGGCATAGGCACGGCGCGGGCGGACAATCCCTCCCTGACCGTGCGGCTGGACGATTTTGACGGCGAGCAACCGGTCCGGGTGGTGCTGGACACGCGGCTGCGGCTGCATCCGGACAGCGAACTGGCGACCACCGCCAAGGAAATTCCGGTCATCGTCTTTTGCAGCGAACGCGCGCCGGGCATCAATGCCAGCGTGCTGGCCGCCAAGGGCGTGACGGTGAAGAAGATCAGGCCGGCGGATGGCGGGGTCTGCCCCGAGGCCGTGCTGGCCGGGCTGGCGGAGGACGGCGTGAAATCGGTGTTCGTCGAAGGCGGCGGGCAGGTGGCGGCGTCCTTCATCAAGGCCGGGCTGGTGGATGCGCTGGAATGGTTTCGCGCGCCGGTCGTGCTGGGCGGCGACGGCGTGGCCGGGATAGGGGATCTGGACATGGACGCGCCGGGCGCGGCGCCGCGCTTCAAGCTTCAGGAGTCTACAGATCTTGGCGGCGACGTCTGGGATCGCTACGTCCCGGTCAGGGAGTAGCCATGTTTACTGGAATTATCACTCATCAGGGCGCGGTCCGGCGGCTGGAGCGCCAGGGCGGCGATGTCCGCATTTTTGTACAGAGCGAAATCCCGGCGGCCGAGTTCGTGATTGGCGCCTCGATCGCCCATGACGGCGCCTGCCTGACCATCGTCAGCGCGGAGCCCGAGGGCGCGGGCGCAGTTCATGCCTGCGACGTGTCGAACGAGACGCTGTCCAAGACAACGCTGGGCGGCTGGCGGGAAGGTTCGACGGTCAATCTGGAGCGGGCCGCGCGTTTCGGCGACGAAATTGGCGGGCATCTGGTGACCGGACATGTTGATGGCGTCGGCGAACTGGTCGAGCGCAGCGAAGATGCACGCTCCCTGCGGCTGGTCTTCGAGGCGCCGGAGGCGCTGTCGCCAATGATCGCGCCCAATGGCTCTATCACCATCAACGGCGTCTCGCTGACGGTGAACGAGGTGGAGGGCGCGCGGTTTGGCGTGAACCTCATTCCGCATACGGCTGATGTGACTAACCTCGGATCGCTGCAGGTTGGCGCGCGCGTCAATCTGGAAATCGATACCGTGGCTCGCTATCTCGCCCGTCTTCTGGAAGCGCGCGGATAAGGGCGTCATGACCGACCAAAGCCGGATCTCTCCCATCGAGGACATCATCGAGGACGCCCGCAACGGGCGGATGTATATCCTTGTCGACGCCGAGGACCGGGAGAATGAGGGCGACCTGATCATCCCCGCCCAGTTCGCCACGCCCGAGGCGGTGAACTTCATGGCCAAGTTCGGCCGCGGCCTGATCTGCCTGCCGATGACGCAGGCGCGCGCCGGGACTCTGGGCCTGGAGCCGATGTCCCGCGAGAACCAGGCGCGCAACCGCACCGCCTTTACCGTTTCCATCGAAGCGCGCGAGGGGATCACGACCGGAATTTCCGCCCATGACCGGGCGCACACGATCGCCGTCGCCATCGATCCTGACAAACGCGCCAACGACATCGTCTCGCCCGGCCATGTCTTCCCGCTGGTTGCGAAGGATGGCGGGGTTCTGGTGCGCGCCGGGCATACCGAGGCGGCGGTCGACATCTCCCGCATGGCGGGCCTGTTCCCGGCCGGGGTGATCTGCGAAGTGATGAAGGATGACGGCACCATGGCGCGGCTGCCGGACCTGATCGAGTTCGCGCAGGAGCACGGCCTGAAGATTGGCACGATCGCGGATCTGATCGCCTATCGCCGCCGGCACGACAATGTGGTCGAACGCCTGCTGGAAACCGAGATCGAAAGTCAGCATGGCGGGAAATTCCGCATGATGGCCTATCGCAACACGGTCGACGGGTCGGAACACGCGGCGCTGGTCTCCGGAGAGATCGACGCCGGCCAACCGACGCTGGTGCGGGTTCACAAGGTGGATTTCGGCGCCGATCTGCTGGGTCTGGAGCGCGGACGCACGGACCTGATCTCCCGCGCCATGGAGATTGTCGCCGACGCGCCGCAAGGCGGGGTGGTGGTGCTGATCCGCGACACGGACGCCGGCGCGCTGTCCCGCCGTTTTGGGGATTCGCCGGCGGAAGACGAGGATGCGGAGATCAAGCGCTATCGCGAGATCGGCACCGGTTCGCAGATTCTACGGGACTTGGGCGTTGAAAAGATGACGCTTCTGACCGATACGCCGCAGAAGCTTGTGGGTCTTGAGGGTTACGGACTGACCGTTTCCGGCTGGCGCACTTTCGACGGCAAGGAACATTATCATGGCTGAACCCCGCCTGCTGATCGTGGAAGCGCGCTTTTATGGCGACGTCGCGGACGCGCTCTATGACGGCGCCGCGGCGGCGCTGGACAAGGCCGGCGCATCGCATGAGCGGATCGACGTGCCGGGCGCCTTCGAAATTCCGGGCGTGATCGCCGCGGCGGCCGACAGCGACCGCTATGACGGGTTCGTGGCGCTGGGCTGCGTGATCCGGGGCGAGACGAGCCATTATGACTATATCTGTCAGGAAACCGCGCGGGCGCTGATGGATCTTTCGTTGATCGGCGTTCCGCTGGGCAATGGCATCCTGACCGTAGAAAGCATGAGCCAGGCCATGGAGCGGGCCATGCCGGACCGCAAGAATAAAGGCGCGGACGCGGCGAACGCCGCCCTTCGCATGATCGAGCTGAAGGCGAAATTCGAAGATGAGTGAGAACCCTTCAGAGAACCGCGCGCGCCTGCGGGCCGCCGCGCGCTTTTCCGCCGTTCAGGCGCTCTATCAGATGGAGGTCTCCGGCCGCGGTGCCAAGGCCGTAGTCCTGGAGTTCCGCAATTATCGTTTCGGCGGGGAGCACGAAGTTCCCGATTATATCGAGGCGGACGAGGATTTCTTCGAGGATCTGGTCATGGGCGTTGTCGGGCGTCAGGACGATATCGATTCCATCGTTTCCAAACGTCTGGCCACGGGCTGGCGGCTGGACCGCATCGACTCGACCCTGCGGGCCGCGCTGCGGGCTGGGGTCTATGAGCTGACGCAACGCTCCGACGTGCCGGTGAAGACGATCATCAATGAATATGTCGAGATCGCCCGCGATTTCTTTGAGGACGACTCGCCGAAATTCATCAATGGCGTTCTGGACGCCGTCGCCCGCGACGTGCGGGGCGGCGAGCTGGCCCTGAATGGCTAGCGGCGAACGCCCCGGGGAATTCGAATTCATACGGCGCTATCTGGCGCCGCTTTCGGGCGAGGGCGGATTTGCCCTGACCGATGACGCCGCCGAGTTGATTGCGGGCGAGGGCTGGGTCGTTACGTCCGACATGATGATCGCCGGGTGGCATTTCCTGGCGGATGATCCGCTGGACGGCATCGCGCAAAAAGCATTGAGGGCCAATCTGTCGGACCTTGCCGCCAAGGGCGCGGCGCCGGTCCATTACATGTTGTCTCTCGCGCTGCCCGACGACTTTTCAGAAGCTGACATGGCGGCGCTGGCGTCTGGACTGGCCGAGGACCAGACCCGTTACGGCGTGAAGCTGCTGGGCGGCGACACGACAGCGACAAACGGGCCGCTGACGCTCTCCATCACTGCGCTGGGCAAACGGCCGGACAAGGGCATGGTGCGCCGCAACGGGGCGCAAGCCGGCGACCGCCTTTATGTGACCGGCCGGATCGGGGAAGCCTGGCTTGGCCTTCAGGCGTTACAGGGCCGGCTCAAGGGAGAATGGGCCGGTCAGAAGGCCGCATATCGTCAGCCTGAGCCTCCCGTCGCGCTTGCGGCCTATATGCCGGGGCTGGCGTCGGCGGCGCTGGATATTTCAGACGGGCTGCTGGCGGATGCGGGGCATATCGCCCGGCAATCCGGGAAACGTCTGGAAGTGGACCTCTCCCTCATGCCGGTCAGTGAACAGGCGCGCCGCTGGATTGAGGCTGACGTCGCCCCCGATGACCGGTTGCTGGATCTGGCGACGGGCGGGGACGACTACCAGATCCTGTTCGCCGCGCCGCCTTCCGCGGAGGATGCGGTTGCGTACGCGGCCGATCAGACGGGCATCGGCATCACCCGCATTGGCGGGGTGAATGAAGGCGAGGGGGTGAACGCCACCGGACGCAACGGGCCGGTTTCGGCCGTCCGAGCGGGATTCACCCATTTTTGACGGCTTTGCCGTATATCTCGCGCCATGAAACAGGCGCTCCTGATCCTTGGCTTTGTGCTCTTCACGCTTCCCGCGTTTGCCGCGGCGCCCGAGAAATCGGGCAAGAGCAAAGCGCATGGGAACCGCTATCAGGCCGGTTTCACTTTGGAATCTCCGGAAGAAGAAGCCGAACCGCCGGAAGATAACGGCCGCGGCGTGGAGATTCCCACCCTTGTCGTCCCGGTTTTCGAGGACGGCCGCCTTCTGAATTACGTCTTCGTGTCGGTTCGCCTGCAGGTCGCGGACGGCGTTGATCCCTGGAAGGTGCGCGGGCGGACCCATTATGTCCGCGATGCGATGATCCGGGCCGCGCACAAGCAGTCTCTGGGCGCGGACGGCAACGGACGCGCGCTGGACCGTGAAAAGGCGGCGAAGGTCTGGATGGCCACGGCGAACGAGACGCTGGGCGGAGAATCAATCACCGGCATCCACTTCCTGACCGTGGACTCCCGCAGCTAGGTCCTGACACCCCATTATTTATAACGGGTTCCGGCGGCGATGTTGCGCCGCGCTTGCGCATTAGGCATAACCGGAACATCAAGTTGGAATGGGTAGGGCGGCGCGTTCCGCGCCGTAAAAAAGGCCCTATGGGCTGTCTTTAACGGGTAATCAAAAAATGTCACTTGCACTCTGGTTGGTAATCGCCGCCGGTCTTCTGGCGCTCATTTATGGCGCCGCACAAATCCGCTCCGTGCTGAATGCAAGCGCGGGCAATGATCGTATGCAGGAGATCGCGAAGGCGATTCAGGAAGGCGCGAACGCTTATCTGCGCCGTCAATATATCAGCGTCGCCATTGTCGGCGCGGTCATCTTCGTCATCGTATTCCTGCTGCTGGGCGTGCTGCCCGCCATCGGGTTCGCCATCGGGGCGATCCTGTCGGGCGCGGCCGGCTTCATCGGGATGCTTGTTTCCGTCCGCGCCAATGTGCGCACGACCGAAGCGGCCCGCCAGGGCCTGGCGCAAGGCCTTTCCATGGCGTTCCGCGCCGGCGCGATCACGGGCATGCTCGTGGCCGGCCTCGCGCTGCTGGGCGTGACGGTCTATTACGCGCTGCTGATCGGGCCGTTCGGCTTTGAATCCGCCAGCCGGGACGTTGTTGACGCGCTGGTTGCGCTGGGCTTCGGCGCTTCGCTCATCTCCATCTTCGCGCGTCTGGGCGGCGGCATCTTCACCAAGGGCGCCGATGTTGGCGGCGACATGGTGGGCAAGGTCGAAGCCGGTATTCCGGAAGACGATCCGCGCAACGCGGCAACCATCGCTGACAATGTGGGCGACAATGTCGGCGACTGCGCCGGCATGGCGGCCGACCTGTTTGAAACCTATGCGGTGACCGTGGTCGCCACCATGGTGCTGGCCTCCATCATCTTCGCGTCGGCCTCCGCGGCGACCATGATGCTGTATCCGCTGGCCATTGGCGGCGTCTGCATCATCGCCTCTATCCTGGGCACGTTCTTCGTGCGTCTGTCCAAGGGTTCGACGTCCGTCATGGGCGCGCTCTACAAGGGCCTGGCGGCAACCGGCGTGTTCTCGCTGGTCGGTATTGCCGTCGTGACGCAGCTGGTGTTCCCGGAAGGCTTCGCCACGGCGTTTGAAGTCACGGGCGGCCAGACCTTTACGGCGACCAGCCTGTTCATTTGCGGCATTCTGGGCCTGGCCATCACCGGCGCGATTGTCTGGATTACCGAGTATTATACCGGCACCGCATACCGGCCGGTGCGCAGCATCGCGGCGGCCTCTGAAAGCGGTCACGGCACGAACGTGATTCAGGGCCTGGCGGTTTCGCTGGAATCCACCGCGGTTCCGGCGCTGATCATCATTGTCGGCATCATCGCGACGTTCCAGATCGCCGGCCTGTTCGGCATCGCCATCGCGGTGACCACCATGCTGGCGCTGGCCGGCATGATCGTGGCGCTGGATGCGTTCGGTCCGGTCACGGACAATGCCGGCGGCATTGCCGAGATGGCCGATCTTGAAGGCAATGTCCGCGACACCACGGATGCGCTGGACGCTGTGGGCAACACCACCAAGGCGGTGACCAAGGGCTACGCCATCGGCTCCGCGGGGCTTGGCGCCCTGGTTCTGTTCGCGGCCTATACGCAGGATCTGGCGTTCTTTGCGGCGAATCCGGACGCGTATCCGTTCTTCGCGGGCATCGACATCAACTTCTCGCTCTCCAACCCGTATGTCGTGGTCGGCCTGCTGTTCGGCGGCTTGCTGCCTTACCTGTTCGGCGGGATGAGCATGATGGCCGTCGGCCGCGCCGCGACCGCGGTTGTCGAGGAAGTGCGCCGTCAGTTCAAGGAGAAGCCGGGCATCATGCAGGGCACGGAGCGTCCCGATTATGGCCGCGCCGTCGACCTGCTGACCAAGGCCGCGATTCGCGAGATGATCGTGCCGTCGCTGCTGCCCGTCCTGTCCCCGGTAGTGCTGTTCTTCGCGATCTGGTTCTTCGGCGGCGCCAGCCTTGGGCTGGATGACGCCGGCAAGTCGGACGCGCTGTCCTCAGTCGGCGCCATGCTGTTGGGCGTGATCGTCACGGGCCTGTTCGTCGCCATCTCCATGACGGCGGGCGGCGGCGCCTGGGACAACGCCAAGAAGTACATCGAGGACGGCAATCACGGCGGCAAGGGCTCCGAAGCCCACAAGGCCGCGGTGACGGGCGACACGGTGGGTGATCCCTACAAGGACACCGCCGGTCCGGCCGTGAACCCGATGATCAAGATCACCAATATCGTCGCGCTGCTGATGCTGGCCGTTCTGGCGCACTAGCAAGCCTCGATACGATCACAAAAGAAAACGCCCCGGTTTCGGCCGGGGCGTTTTTTTATGCGGATTGTAAGGTTTGCAGGGTCTGGCTCAGGAGCCGTCGGGCCGCGGGCCGCCAGCGCCGCCGGGCAGGTTGCGGTCGCCGCCCAGCTGTTCGGTCGGCAGGCGCCCGATATTGCCAAAGAGCTGTTCGAGAATCGTCAGCTCGCGGCCGCGGGTCGGCGTTTCGCGTCCCACCAGGTTCACATTGCGGCCGTCGGCGAGATCATATTCTTCGACATTGCTCACCGTGCCGCCGTCATCGAATTCGATCGCTACGATACGGCGGGAGCGCGTTTTCGGCTTGAAATAGGCCAGCTCCTCCCGCGTGGAGGAGATGTAATACCAGGTGTCGGTTTCGAAGACGCCGGTCGTGGACGGGTTGCCCAGACGCTCCATGACGCTGGCCTTGTCATCCGTGCCCGCCTCGATGTCCTGGGGCAGGTTTTCGTTCGGCACATAGCCATGCGAGCGCATGACGGGGTTACAGGCCGAAACCACCAGGGCGGACGCGGCGGCTAAGAGGGCGAGGCGCATAATGCGTTCCTTGCTGCAAAGTCGTAAAAACTGTCGGTTGATTGCGTAAAGCCAGCCTTCGCGCCTTGCAAGCGCTCTGGTTCAGTCTATTCCTGCCCGGCATGGCGATTTTTGGACTTTTCAAACCCCGCAAACCGCGCCCGGAGCAGCGTCTTTACGAGTCGGTGCTGTCCGCCGCGCGCAATCCGGCCTTCTATGACGAAGGCGGCGCCGATGACACCGTGGATGGCCGGTTCGAGATTCTGGCGCTTCACATGGCGATTGCCTATCGGCGTCTGAACGCGCTGGACGAAGCGTTCGCGCAGGCCTTTTTCGACGCCTTCGTGAAGGACATGGACGTGAATCTGCGCGAGCTGGGCGTGGGCGATGCGCGCTTCGGTAAAAAGATGAAGCATATCGTGCAATCGCTCTATGGGCGCATTCAGGCCTATGGCTCCGCCCTGGGCGATGCGGATGAAGAGGCGGTGCGCGCGGTGCTGACCCGCAATGGCGGCGATGTGATCGGCGCGGCGGGACTGGACGGCTTTCCGCGCTACGCCCTGGCGGCGGACCGTGAGATCGGCGCCGCGCCGATAGAGGCGTTTTCCAGCGCCGACCTGCCCTGGCCGGACGCCGCCGGCGCGTGTGTCAAAGCCTGACCGCCTGACGTTGCATCATCGCGGTGTTCGGCTATCGTCCGCGCTCCTCCAGCCGAATTCACGGCGCTTCCTGCGAGGGACGATGTCCGCCGCTCTTACAATATCCATAGATGCGATGGGCGGCGACGGCGCGCCCGCGGCGATCGTTGACGGCGTGGCCCGCGCGGCGCGGCGCGGCAACGGCGCGCACTATCTGCTGCATGGCTGCGAGTCCGAAATTGCGTCGCTGCTGGAAAAGCACCCGGACGCGGCGAAGGTCTCTGAAATCCGGCATTCCGATACCTGGGTCACCATGACCGACAAACCCTCGGAAGCGCTGCGCCGGGCGCGCGGGTCCAGCATGTGGAACGCGGTCGAGAGCGTGAAGCATGGCGAGGCGAATGTCGCGATCTCCGCCGGCAATACCGGCGCGCTGATGGCGATTTCCAAGATCGTGCTGCGCATGAAAAAGGGCGTTCACCGCCCGGCCATCGCCGCCAGCTGGCCCAATCCGAAGGGGTACAGCGTGGTGCTGGACGTTGGCGCGAATATCGAGGTCGAGGAAACCCAGCTGGTCGAATTCGCCATTATGGGCGAGGCGTTCTGCCGGGCCGTGCACGGCGTGACACGGCCGAGCGTCGGGCTGCTGAATGTCGGCGCCGAGGAAATGAAGGGCAATTCTATCGTCCAGGGGGCGGCCAAGCTGCTGCAGGAAGCGCATCTGGACCTTGATTATTACGGCTATGTCGAAGGCAACGACATCAGCGCCGGAGTGGTGGACGTGGTGGTGACCGACGGGTTCACCGGCAATGTCGCGCTGAAGACGGCGGAAGGAACCGCAAAGCTGGTCGCCGGGTTCATCCGTGAAGGGTTGACCAGTTCGGCGCTGTCCAAGCTGGGCGCCCTGATGGCGCGCGGCGGCCTGAACGTGGTGCGCCAGAGAATGGATCCGCGGAACGTGAATGGCGGGGTGTTTCTGGGTCTGAATGGAATCGTGGTGAAAAGCCATGGCGGAACGGACGGGCAGGGGTTCGCACAGGCTTTGAACGTGGCGTTGGATATGGCGAAGAGTTCTTACTTGTCTGAGATCGAGAAAAATCTGGCCCGGCTGGAACGGGTCGATGTCGAGGACGCGCTGGCCGCGCCGGAGACAGTCAATTGACCGCTGAACGCCGGTCCGTCGTCCGCGGGGTCGGGGGCTATTTGCCCGAAAAGGTCCTGACCAATGCCGAGCTGGCCTCCATGGTCGAGACCAGCGATGAGTGGATACGCGAACGCACGGGCATTCAGGAGCGCCATATCGCCGCCGAAGGCGAAACCACCGCCGACATGGCGGTAAAGGCGGCCGAACACGCCCTGAAAAACGCCGGTCTGGAGGCCGGCGAAATTGATCTGATCGTGCTGGCCACGGCGACGCCCGATTACACCTTCCCCGCCACCGCCACGATTGTTCAGGAGCGGCTGGGCGTGCGGCAGGGCGCAGCGTTCGACGTGCACGCGGTATGCAGCGGTTTCGTCTATGCGCTGGCGACCGCGGACAATTTCCTGGCCCGAGGGCAGGCTAAGACCGCGCTGGTCATCGGTTCGGAGACATTCTCGCGTATCCTGGACTGGGAGGACCGTTCGACCTGCGTGCTGTTCGGCGACGGCGCCGGGGCGCTGGTCATGACGGCGGAAGACCCGCAGAGCGAACGCGGTGTCATGCAGACCTATATCCGGTCTGACGGCCGCTATCGCGATCTGCTTTATGTCGATGGCGGGCCTTCGACCACGAAGACGGTCGGGCATCTGCGCATGTCTGGCAATCAGGTATTCCGGCATGCGGTCGGCAAGATTTCGGAATCGATCGAGCACGTGATGCAGGACGCCGGCCTGACGGCGGACGATATCGACTGGTTCGTGCCGCATCAGGCAAACCAGAGAATTCTCGACAGTGTTGCCAAGAAACTGAAAATTCCGGAGGGGCGGGTGGTTTCCACTGTCGCGCGTCACGGGAATACCTCGGCGGCGTCGATTCCGCTGGCGATGAGCGAAGCATTCGAGGATGGGCGCATCCAGCCGGGCGACAATGTGCTGATCGAGGCGCTTGGCGGCGGCTTCACCTGGGGCGCCGCCCTCATAAAGTTCTAACCAAAACTTGACGTTGACGGGGCCGCGCGGGGTCCATAGCTTGTCCGCTCCGCCGTGGGGAGAAACTTGAGACAATGAGCAAAACGCTGACCCGCGCTGATCTGGCCGAAGCGGTTTACGAAGAAATCGGCCTTTCCCGGCAGGATTCCACGGAACTGGTTGAATCCCTGCTGGACACAATCAGCAGCAGGTTGGCGCAGGGGCAGTCCGTCAAGCTGTCCTCCTTCGGCGCTTTCAATGTTCGCGACAAGAACGGCCGGATCGGACGCAACCCGAAAACCGGCGAAGAGGTGCCGATCGAACCGCGGCGCGTGCTGGTGTTCAAACCGTCACAAGTGCTCAAGGACCGGATCGACGGCAAGCTTTCGAAATAATCCCATGCCGCACGGAAAATCCGACCGCGCCTACCGCACTATCGGCGAAGCGTCCAAGGAACTGGATATCCCCGCGCATGTCCTGCGTTTCTGGGAAACCAAGTTTCATCAGATCAAACCCTTGAAACGCACTGGCGGCCGGCGCTTTTACCGGCCGCAGGACCTTGCCCTGATCGCGCGCATCAAGACGCTGCTCTATGATGAGGGCATGACGATCAAGGGCGTGCAGAAAGTCCTCAAGGACAATGGCGTCGCCGCCGTCATCGAAGGCGAGGGGGGCGCCCCCGCCATGCCCGCCGGTTCCCCGCAACTGGCCCGCCGCCTTGGCGAAGTCGCCCGCGACCTGAGTGCGGCGAAAAGCCGTCTGGACGAGGCTCTCGCCAAGCGGCACTGACGGAAGCGTTGCGGCGCTGCGCCGTGCACCCTATAAGCCGGTTTCCCGCGATCTTGATACGGAGCGTGGCGCAGCCCGGTTAGCGCACCAGTCTGGGGGACTGGGGGTCGCCGGTTCGAATCCGGCCGCTCCGACCATCGCGGGAATTTTTCGTTATGACCGACATTTATTCGGCGCAACTCGACCTCAAGCCACGGCGAAACTCCAGCACCGCGATCGTGGTCTGGCTGGGCGTGTTGTGCGCGCTGGTCGTCGCCATGATCCTGATTGGCGGACTGACCCGGCTGACCGATTCCGGCTTGTCCATCACTGAATGGAAACCCGTGACCGGCGCCGTGCCCCCGCTGAGCGATGCCGCCTGGCAGGCCGAGCTGGAAAAATACCGCCAGATCCCGGAATACCAGTTGCAGAACCACGGCATGAGCATGGCCGAGTTCAAGGCCATCTATTGGTGGGAATGGGGGCACCGCTTCCTGGGGAGGCTGATCGGCCTGGCCTTTGCCGTGCCTTTTCTGATTTTTCTTGTTATGCGGCGGATTTCCTGGCCGCTGGCGCGCCGCCTGCTGGCGATATTGCTGCTGGGCGGGCTGCAGGGCGCGGTTGGCTGGTGGATGGTTTCCAGCGGACTGGTCGACCGTCTAGATGTCAGCCAGTACCGGCTGGCGACGCATCTGGGCCTGGCGCTGGTCATTCTGGCCGCGCTGTTCTGGACGATACTGGAATGCGCGCCTCCGCGCCTGACGCCAAAGGGAGAGCCCGCGGCCATTCGTGTTTCAACGGCGCTGGTTGTCCTGATCTTCGTGCAGATCATAAGCGGCGCCTTTGTCGCCGGGCTGGACGCCGGCATGATCTACAACACCTGGCCGTCAATGGATGGCGGGTTCATGCCCGCCCACCTGCAAGCCGGCGATTTTGTCTGGAAAGATATTTTCGAGGATCGCGGCGTTACCCAGTTCAATCACCGTATCGGCGCCTATCTGGTGCTGCTCGGCGTAACAGCCGCCTGGCTGTTCGTGCGCGGCGGCGCATATGGCCGCGCCAGGGTCTGGCTGAATACGCTGATGGCGGTGGCGTGGCTGCAGGCCGCGCTGGGCGTGGCGACGCTGCTGAGCGTCACGGCGCTTCCGCTGGGGGTCGCCCACCAGACCGGCGCGGTCCTGCTGCTGATGTCAGCCCTCGGCTTTGCTCACGATTCACGCGGCGGTTTTGGCGCGAAACGGTTTTCCGGTTCGGAGAGCGAGCGCTCCACATAGCCGTAATCGATGAATTTCAGCATCCGGTCAGAACCGTCAGAGACGGCGAGAAAACCGTCCGGATAGGCCCCGCCATAGGTTTCCCCGCTGACATCCAGCGCGCCGGGATTGACCAGCGCGGGGACGGTCAGGCCCGGCCCGAAGGTGAGGGTCTGGCTGGTCTCCAGCGAATTTGGATCCAGCAATTGAACGCTGTCTCCCGTGGCGGCGGCCAGGTTTCCCTGCCCGGACAGAACGGCGTAGCCCATGCCGGAGACATTCAGGTCCCGTTGCGCCGTCGCCTCGCCATTTGCGTCTATGCGGGCCAACTGGCTGAGAGGGGAGGAGACGTAGAGAGCGCCGCCCGCCGGGTCATAAGCGCAGCGCCGCGCGCTGAATGGCGCGTCAAACCCTGTCACGCGCTCCGCGCTTAGCTGTTCCGCCCCGGTATCGCGAACGCGCCAGCGTTCAACCTGCCCGTCCGCGCCGAGCGCGAAGAAGTCCAGCCGGCTTTGATCGGAGTCGGCCGTGCATACCGCCCGGATTTCGATTTCGGTATCGAGCCCGGAGACCGGCACTTCCAGCAGCGCGCTTTGCTCGGCGCTGAATCCGATGAAATCGACGGTTCCGGTTTCCAGATTGGCGGCTGCGATCAGCGGCAAGGCCGACCCCCGCAGCTGGAAACCCGAAGAGGCCGCCAGCGAACCATATGCCGGTCCGGCCTGTTCAGCCACAACGCCGCCATCGACATTGAAAATCGTCAGGCCGCCGCTTTCCGGCGCGCCGGCGATCACTCCGTTATAGACAATATCGGCATTGGGCAGGGCGTGGACCGCCGTCAGGGGGCTTTCCAGTTCATCACTGGACGCGGTGACGACAAGATCGGTCGCCTGGCTCTGCGCCTGTTCGCCATCCTGTGTTTCCGCGGTGTCGGTTTCTGCGGCGTCCTGACCGCAAGCGGCGAGCAGGGCGGCTGCGGCCGCCATGCTGAAAAGGGCGCTGCGGCGGCGTATAATGTGGGAAACCGGCATCAAGTATCTCCGATCGAATTCGTGTTTGCGTCACTATCGCATAATTGTCTGGGGAGATAGCAAGCATGCGCCGTTCGACAATCCGGTAAAATAATACCGCATGCATAAAATCATGTTTTATAGCGGTATTTTTCCGTGTTTGAATTGACATCAGTTGCACAGCGCCGTACACCGCGCGCCGAACAGCGGCCCGTTTGAGTGCGGGGCGCGTCACCCGTTATCAGGTATCGAAGATTATGAAGACCTTTTCCGCCAAACCCGCGGAGATCGAAAAGGACTGGATCGTCGTTGACGCCAAGGGCGCCGTGGTTGGCCGTCTGGCCGCCTTCGTGGCGTCGCGTCTGCGCGGCAAGCACCGTCCCGATTACACTCCGCATGTCGATTGCGGCGACAATGTCGTCATCGTCAACGCCGACCAGGTTGTCTTTACGGGCAACAAGCTGACCGACAAGCGCTATTACCGTCACACCGGCCACCCGGGCGGCATCAAGTCGACCACTCCGGCCGAAGTGCTGGGCGGCGATCATGCCGAGCGCGTCGTCAAGAAGGCTGTCGAGCGCATGCTTCCCAAGGAAAGCCCGTTGGCCCGCCAGCAGATGTCCAATCTGCGCGTTTACACCGGCGCCGAGCATCCGCATGAGGCTCAGAAGCCCGAAACCATCGATTTCAAGGCGCTGAACGCCAAGAATGTGAGGATCAAATAATGGCCGATCAGGTTCGCTCTCTCGAAGACCTGAAAGAGGCGCTTTCCGACGCTGACAGCGTTGAGGAAGCCACCGAAGGCGGCGTCCCGTCCATTGACGAGGAAGCCCTGCCGGAGCCGAAGATCGACGAGCATGGCCGCGCCTATGGCACCGGCCGCCGGAAAAAGGCGATCGCCCGCGTTTGGGTCAAGCCGGGTTCCGGCCGCATCACGATCAACGGCAAGTCGGAAGAAGACTATTTCGCCCGTCCGGTCCTGCGCATGCTGCTTCGTCAGCCGCTGCTGGCCGCCGAGCGCAATGACGAGTTCGACGTGATCGCCACGGTTCGCGGCTCCGGCCTGTCCGGTCAGGCGGGCGCGGTGCGTCACGGCATTGCCCGGGCGATGGTCAATTACGAACCGGCGCTGCGCGCGGTCCTGAAGCCGGGAAGCTTCATGACGCGGGACAGCCGCGCGGTGGAACGCAAGAAGTACGGCCGCAAGAAAGCGCGGAAGAGCTTCCAGTTCTCCAAGCGTTAATCGAGCCGGTCTCGACTGTTGGAAAGGGGCGTCCCGGATACGGGGCGCCCTTTTTTTACGCCTCGCGTCGGCTACAAATGGCACAAAACTTTTATCAGAGAGCGCATTCTTGACGGCTTCCCCGGACAATACCGAACCCGCGCAGGCGGACATTCACGCCATCATAAAGCTCTACAGCGCCGGGCGGCTGGATGCGGCCGAAGCGCAAACCCGCAACCTCCTCCAGGCGCATCCGCGGGTTAGCCGGCTGCACAATCTGCTGGGCGCCTGTCTGGCCGGGCAGGGGCGACTTGATGAAGCGGTGAAGTGCTATCGCGACGTCCTGGATATCGATTCATCCCATGCGGGGGCGCAAAACAATCTTGGCCTGGCGCTGATGCAGCTGGGCGACGAGGCCGGGGCGGAACAGGCTCTGCGCCGGGCCGTGGCGCTGGACCCCTCGCTCGCGGAGGCGCATCAGAGCCTTGGCGCGCTGGTTCACCGCCATGGCGAGGTCGAGGAGGCCGCCAGACACTACCGCCTTGCGGTCAAGGCCAAGCCCGACCACGCGGCGGCCTGGAAAAATCTGGGGTCCGCGCTGGAAACCCTCAATCAGCCCGGCGAGGCGGAAACGGCTTACCGGAGGGCGATCGAGGCGGATCTTGGCTTTGCAGAAGCCTATAACGGCCTTGGCGGTGTGCTGCGCACGCAGGGAAAGCTGGAAAACGCCGCGGAATGTTGCCGCAAGGCGGCGGAGCTGAAGCCTGATTATGCCGCCGCATTCAATAATCTCGGCTCCATCCTGAAGGCGCAGGGACGGCTGAACGAAGCGGCGGCGGAATATCGCCGCGCGCTGGCCCTGAACCCGGACATGCCCGAAGCACACTATAATCTGGGCCTGACTTTGCAGGCCGATAACCGTCTGGAAGAGGCGGCCAGCGCCTACGAGGCGGCCAATATCAGGGATGCCGGCGAGCGCGCGGCCCTCTGCTATTACAAGACCCGTCAGTTCGACACGTTCCGAACGCGGCTGGCGGCCTTGAGCGAGGGCGCGCATGTTTCGCCGCTTACCGCGTCGCTGTCCGCCCATCATGCGCGCAATTTCCAGACGGAAGACGCTTATCGTTTCTGTCCGCAGCCGGCGGGCTTCATCCATAAAGGGCATGTGAGCGCGCTCACCCGGGACGGCTCCGGGCTTCGCGCAGCGCTTCTCAAGGATATCGAGGCGGCGGAGATCGAGGACCGGAAACAGAAACTTCTGCATCAGGGCGTGCAATCTTCCGGGCATTTGTTCCAACGGCCCGAGCAATCCTTCGCCGATCTGGCCGCGCTGATCCGGGACGAGATCGCGCGTTACCGGCAGACATTCGCGGGCGCCGATTGTGTTTATATCCAGCGTTTTCCGGAAAAGGTCGAATTCACCGGCGCCTGGTACGTGGAGATGAAACAGGGCGGGCATCTGGACGCCCATATCCATGAGGGCGGCTGGCTAAGCGGCGTGGTCTATCTGGCCATGCCGCAGGCGCGCTCGGGCGATGAAGGCAATATCGGCTTCAGCGTGCAGGGCGGGGGATACCCGAAGCTCCGCGATGATTTTCCCGAAACCATCATGCCGGTGGGTCTCGGCGATATCGTCCTGTTCCCGTCCTCGCTCTTCCATCGCACGATTCCGTTCGCGGCGGACGAAGACCGGATCTGCGTTTCGTTCGACCTTAAGCCCGCGGCGAACGCCTAGCTTTTCACCAGCACGTTCTTCCCGGGCGCCGGGTAAAGCGGTTTCAGCTTGCCGTCGCCCGGTTTACGCGCCGGGATTTTCTTGCCGGAGCGGTAGCTGAGCCATTGTTTCCAGTCCGGCCACCAAGAGCCGTCCTGCCGCTCCGCGCCTTCCAGCCAGGCCTGCTCGTCCTTGGGCAGGTTATTGTTGACCCAGTAATGATACTTATTGGCCGCCGGCGGGTTGATGACGCCCGCAATATGGCCCGACCCCGCCAGCATGAAGCGCGTCTTGCCGCCAAATTGCTTCGCGCCGCGATAGACGGACGGGTAGGGGGCGATGTGATCGGTTTCCGATGACTGGATATAGGCGGGCGTCTTGATGTCCTTGAGGGACAGCGTCTCGCCCATCAGCTCCAGCTTGCCCTCGGAAAGCGCGTTCTTCTGGTAATATTCCCGCAGATAGAGCATGTGCAGCGCCTTGGGCATGCGCGTCTGGTCGGCGTTCCAGTAAAGAAGGTCGAAGGCTTTCGGCTCCCGTCCCAGCAGGTAGTTGTTCACATAGAAGGACCAGATCAGGTCGTTGGCGCGCAGCATGTTGAAGGTGTCGGCCATGGAACGGCCGTCCAGCACGCCGCCCTGCGCGTCGATGATGCGTTCGATCTCCTCCAGCCACGGCTCCTCGGTGAACATCTGCAGATCGCCGGCGTCGCTGAAATCGGTCTGGGCGGCGAAGAAGGTCGCGGACTGGATACGGTCGTCGCCGCGCTTGGCCATCAGCGCCAGCGTGGTCGCCAGCAGCGTGCCGCCGATACAGTAACCGACGGCGTTGACCTTCTCCTCGCCTGTTGCGTCCTTCACCGCCTCCAGCGCCGCGAATACGCCGTCTTCGATGTAGTCCTCAATGGTCTTGCCGGCTAGCGACGAGTCCGGGTTCACCCAGGAGACCAGGAAAACGGTGAAGCCCTGATCCACGAGCCAGCGGATCATCGAATTCCCCTCCCGCATGTCGAGGATGTAGAATTTGTTGATCCAGGGCGGGAAGATCAGCAGCGGAATGGAATAAGTCTCGTCCGTGGCGGGGGCGTACTGGATCAGCTCGATCAGCTCGTTCCTGAACACCACCTCGCCGGGCGCGGCGGCGAGATCCTCGCCCACCTTGAAGCCTTCGGTGTCGCTCTGGCGCAGAACCAGCTTGCCGTCGCCCGCTTCCAGATCCTGTACAAGATTGACCATGCCCTTCACCAGATTTTCGCCCTTGGTCTTCTGGATTTCGTCCAGAACGTCCGGATTGGTCAGGGCGAAATTTGTCGGCGACAGGGCGTCCACGAATTGTTGCGTATAAAATTCGATCTTGTGTTTTTCTTTTGGATCAAGGTCTTCCGCTGCATCTATCAGGTCATGCATAAACCGCGCGTTCAGCAGATAGGCCTGCTTGATCGTATCGAAATAGGGGTTGCCGCTCCACGCTTCGGCGCGGAACCGCTTGTCGCCCGGCTGGGCCTCTATCACCGGCTCGACGTCCTCGCCCGCCGCGCGGCGGGCGGCGGAAGACCAGAGATCGGCGAAGCCGCTCATCATGTTCATCTGTGCGGCCATCACCTTTTCGGGATGCGCCATGGCGCTCTGCCAGGCTTCGGACATTGTGTCGCCCAGCCCGAACGGATCCTGGGTCGCAGACGGGGTTTTGGACATCTGGGTCTGAAGCATGCGGCCCAGAGCCTGATTTCCGCGCACCGCGGCGTCCAGCATGTTGCGGGACAGCGCGTCGAGCGATTCCAGGTCCGGCGCGCTCATGCCTTCCCACGGGTTCATGCCGGGCGTTGCGCCTTTGGACTTGCCGCCTTTTGAAGTCTTGTCGCTCATGTCTCAAAAGTCCGCTCTTACGTCTGGCGTCATCGCCGGGAATTGGATAAGGCATATGAACCATGACGCGAAGCAACGCCATTGTCACAGGGGCCGCCCTGATTTGTCTCACGCTGGGCGCGGCCGGTTGTTCCACCGCGTTCGCCGATTTCAATGACGGCGCGCCGGAATCAAAGACCTATCCGCGCTTTGGCGATCTGCCGGCGGAGCCTGAAGGCGTGCCGAGCGATCGGGAATGGAACCAGCGCGTCGACGCCATGATCGCCACGCGAGAGCAGCTCGACTCAAACGCCGAGGCAGCGGCCAGCGGCCCGCCCCCGGACGCCGAGAGCGCGGCTGAAGAGGCCCGGCAAAAAGCGAATCCCGGCCAGCGCCGGCGCTGACCTTCATCTTGCCTTGCGGCGCAAATCCGCCCAAGACAATGGCCTTGAATTCAATTGATCACATTGCGGAGGCAACGCAGCGATGAGCGAGCGTGTGCGACTGAACCCATCCCTCGCCAATGGCGTATTGGAGGCCGCTGAGCGCGGCGCCATCGCCGCTTCGAAACTGACCGGCGGCGGCGACAAGATGGCCGCCGACCAGGCGGCGGTGGACGCCATCCGCACCGCGTTGAACGAAATACCCATGCGCGGCCGCATCGTGATCGGCGAGGGCGAACGCGACGAAGCGCCCATGCTGTATATCGGCGAGGAAGTGGGCACGGGAGAGGGGCCGGAAACCGATATCGCCCTTGACCCTCTGGAAGGCACCACGCTGTGCGCCAAGGCCTGGCCCAGCGCGCTTTCGGTGATCTCCATCGCCCCGCGCGGCGGGCTGCTGCACGCGCCCGACACCTATATGGACAAGATCGCGGTCGGCCCGGGCTATCCCGATGGCGTTGTCGATCTGGACGCGGATTCCGCCACGAACGTAAAGGCGCTGGCCAAGGCCAAGGGCGTCGATCCCGGCCAGATCACGGTCTGCGTGCTGGACCGCGACCGCCATGACGAGGTGATCGCCGGCATCCGCAGCGTGGGCGCAAAAGTTTTCCTGATCCCGGACGGCGATATTGCGGGCATCATCAACACGACGAACCCGGAAATCGGCATCGATATGTATATCGGCCGGGGGGCCGCGCCCGAGGGCGTGCTGGCGGCCTCCGCCTTGCGGTGCGTCGGCGGACAGATGAAGGGGCGCCTGTATTTCCGCAATGATGACGAGCGCGAACGCGCCACGCGACTGGGCGTCACCGATTTCGACAAAATCTATGACCTGACGGAACTGGCCTCTGACGACGTGATCTTTGTCGCGTCGGGCGTCACGCGTGGCGAGATGCTGGACGGCGTGCGCTGGCGTGGCGGCGATGTGGAAACCGAATCGCTGGTCATGGATTCCGCGCGGGGAACGGTGCGCCGGGTCAGGACGCGGCGCGCCGCCACGGCGTGACCGCCGAGGCCGCATCTGAAACCGGCGGCGCCTTTCTGGGCGTCGAACGCTCCATAAGCGGAAAATCATGGCGGCTGCGCGAGGCTGACGAGGCCGACGCGCTGGCCATCGCCCGCGCGCTGGACGCGCCGGAGGCGTTGGGGCGAATCCTCTCTGCCCGCGGCGTGACGCCCGACATTGCGCAAGGCTTTCTCAAGCCGACGCTGAAGGGGGAGTTTCCCGATCCGTCGAGCTTTGCCGATATGGATCGGGGCGCGGCCCGCATCGCCGACGAGATCGAAAAAGGCGGGCCGATCGGCATTTTTGCAGATTACGACGTCGACGGGGCCAGCTCGGCCGCGCAGCTGATCCGCTATCTCCGGCCGCTGGGCATCGAGACGCCGATTTACGTGCCCGACCGTGCGAAGGAAGGTTACGGCCCCACGGGCGAATCCCTGCTGTCTCTCAAGGCAAAAGGGTGCGGCGCGGTCATCACGGTTGATTGCGGCGCGGCGGCCTATGAGGCGCTGGAGGCCGCCGCAGAAGGCGGTCTGGATGTCGTGGTTCTGGACCATCACCTGATGCAGGGCGAGCCGCCGCGCGCGGCGGCCATGATCAATCCGAACCGGGTTGATTGCGCGTCCGGGCAGGGGCATCTGGCCGCCGCCGGCGTCACTTTCATTTTCCTGGCCGCGCTGGCGCGGGAGTTGCGGCGCCGCGATTATTTCAAAGGCCGGGACGAGCCGGACATTCTTTCCTTTCTCGATCTCGCGGCGCTGGGCACGGTTTGCGACATTGTTCCTCTGACTGGGGTGAACCGCGCCATCGTGGCGCAGGGCGCGCGCGTGATGAGCGCGCAGGGCAATGCCGGGCTGAAAGCCCTGGCCGAAAGCGCCGGCGCCTCGCCGCCCTTTGCCGAATACCACGCCGGATTCATTTTTGGCCCGCGAATCAATGCCGGAGGGCGGATCGGCGATTCAAGCCTTGGCGCGCGCCTCCTCTCCACGGACGACGCCGAAGAAGCCCGGCAGATCGCCGGGGAGCTGGAACGCCTCAACGCTGACCGCAAAGCCATTGAAACCGCCGTGGTCGACGAAGCCAGCCTGGCCGCGGACCGCTCTGTCGTATCCGACACCGAACCGGCCGTGATTGTCGCGTCTGGCGAAGGATGGCCGCCGGGCGTGGTTGGTTTGGCCGCATCCCGCCTCGTGGAACGCTATGGCCGTCCGGCGGTGGTTGTTGGCATAGAGGAGGGCGGTCTGGGCCGCGGCTCGGGCAGGTCGATCAAGGGCGTCAATCTGGGCGGCGCGATTTCCGATCTTCGCAAACAGGGCATGCTGGAATCAGGCGGCGGGCACGCCATGGCCGCCGGGCTTTCGATTCGCAAAGAGAATATTCCGGCCTTCGAATCGGCGCTGTCCGAGCGGTTGGCGGACGAGGTTGCCGCCGCCACGGCGACCGCCAGCCTGCGTCTGGACGCCCTGATCAGTCCATCCGCTGCGAATCTGGCGCTGGTGGAAATGGTGCAGGCTGCCGGGCCATTCGGTCCGGGTAATCCACAGCCGGTCTTTGCATTTTCGAACCTGCGCGTGGCCTATGCCGAGCGGGTCGGCGGCGCGCATGTGCGTGCGGCTTTTGAGGATTCATCAGGGTTGCGGCTGAACGCCATCGCGTTCCGCGTGGCCGATACGCCGGTGGGAGAGGCGTTGCTGAACGCCGGCGACCGCCGGGTCAATCTGGCCGCGCGCCTGAAACTGGACGAGTGGAACGGCCGCCGCCGCGTCGACGCGCATGTGGTTGATCTCGCCTGGCGCTGAAAAATGTCTGCGCAGATGCGATGACCGGCTTGCGTCCCTCATCAGGGCGCTCTATATCGGCGCGCTCATTGCGGGCCCTTCGTCTAGTGGTTAGGACGCCAGGTTTTCAACCTGGAAACAGGGGTTCAATTCCCCTAGGGCCTGCCAATTCTCTCTCCCCACATATCGTCGGTTTGCGCCGTTGCACCCTAAAGGGAACGCGTGGCGGCCAACCTCGTTAGAGGCTCGTTAGCTACACTGATCGGGAGTTGGCTGAACGTGCTGTCGTGGTTCAACGAAAACAGCAATGTGCTCACCATGTTCGCGAACGTGGCGATGGTGGTGATCTGGATCGGCTATTTCCAGCTCTTCTTTTTCAATTACCGTCGACAGAACCGGTCCAGCCTCTTCATCACGCGCGCACAAGGCTCCGGCGCGGAGGCGACAATACTCGTAACGAATATGAGCGCGGCCCGGTTCTACGTGACAAATGTCCTGGTTGCCTCGCCGGAAAAGGCTGACTGGACGGAGATAACCGAACGGCCCGCGAACGAGGAATGTGATTCCCTGCAGGGCCCTCTGGGGCCAGGGGACACCATCTCTCTGGGGTCTCTGGTTTCCCTAACTGGCAGTGTGAAGTCCGGTGACGGAGAGCAGGATGCAACCGTTCTGGTGATCGGCCATCACGGCACTCAGGAAAAACCGGTGGGCGCGCGCCGGACCTTTTTCGTTTTCGAAGAGGACGGCGAACTTCGTTCAGGCAGCCGTTCCGCGAAAATCGAACAATTGCGCAGCGGCGCAGACAGCAAGTGGCTCACTCGGCTTAGAGAAGAATTCGCCTTGAAATGACCGTCACAGCAGGTTTGAAGCGTTGCAGCTTCAAACGCTTGCCGCTAGCGTCCCGCCCATGCGCACTTTGATCTTCTCCCTCGCCGCCGCCGCGCTTTTTAGCGCCCCCGCCATCGCTCAGGACGAGGCGGCCGCGTCGCCGGCCCAGCTCCCGCCCGATGCGGAAGAGGCGGTCGTCGAATATGGCGGACCGGAGCCGCTGACCGTTCGTTCCGGCGACAGCGGCGTCGAGTTTTCCGTGGAGATCGCCGACGAGCCGCGTTCCCGTTCCCGCGGCATGATGTACCGCGATGCGGTGGGCGAGAATGAGGGAATGCTGTTCCTCTACGGATCGCCCCGCGTGGTTTCCATCTGGATGAAGAACACGCAGATCCCGCTGGACGTCATCTATATCAAATCCGACGGCGTCATCGCCAAGATCGTGCGCCAGGCCGTTCCGTTCTCCCTGCAGAGCCTGTCATCCGAAACGCCGGTTCAGGGCATCCTGGAGATCGGCGGCGGTCAGGCCGAGGCGCTGGGCATCCAGACCGGCGATGTCGTGGAGCACGCCGCCTTCGGAACGGCGCAGCAGCCAGCCCCGGCAAATGACAATGACGTTTCGGCGGATGACGCCGATAGCGAAGAGCCCGCGACCGACGCCGCGCAATAGTGGCCCGCATGCTTGCTTTCATAAGTCATTGCTTCATAGAAACCGCGTAAGACGCATCGTCATGCGACGGCGGGGAGTGGCGCAGCCTGGTAGCGCATCTGCTTTGGGAGCAGAGGGTCGCTGGTTCGAATCCAGTCTCCCCGACCATGTTTGAGACAGACTTGCAGGATTTACGGCATGTACGCGAAAATCTACCGCCCCGCGAAAACCGCCATGCAGTCCGGCCGCGCCGGCACGAAGGAATGGGTTCTGGAATTTGAACCGGAAACCGCGCCGCGCTCCATCGACCCGCTGATGGGCTGGACGCGCCTTTCCGACATGCGCGAGGAAGTCCGCATGGAATTCAACACGCGGGAGGCGGCCGTGGAATTCGCCAAGCGGAACAAGATTCCGCACAGGGTTGTCGAACCGCGCGAGCCGCGCCGCGTCATCAAATCCTACGGCTCCAATTTCGCCTCAGGCCGGAAGAGACCCTGGACCCATTAGGCGGTCCATTCCGGCCCCGTAGCTCAACTGGATAGAGCGCCGGCCTTCTAAGCCGATGGTTGCAGGTTCAAGTCCTGCCGGGGTCGCCAGTTTCCAGGATCAATCGCCGCCAAATTGATCAATCGCCTGCAGCATGGCGGTGACCTGCGCGCGTTCTTCCTCGGTCAATTCCGGGCGCCAGATTTCGAACAACAGAATGACCCGCGTTTCGGCGCTGTCGTTCCAGGCCTCGTGCGCGATGGAATCGTCGAAGATCATCAGCCGACCTTCCTTCCATTCGCGCGTCTCGTTGCCGACGCGGAAACCGCACCCGTCCGGCACGATCAGCGGCAGGTGACAGATCAGCCGCGTATTGACCAGGCCGTTATGCGCTGGAATGCGCGAGCGCGGCGCCAGCTTTGAAAACAGGATGGAGGGCAGGCGACCTTTCACATCGGTGACCGGCGCGGCGTCCAGCGCCTTTTCGGTCGCCGGGCAGCGGTCGGCGTTTTCATCCTGCCGCGCGCCGTCCTTCCAGAGATAAAAGGCGCTCCAGTCCGTATTGCCGCGCATGCCGTGCGTGTCGTGCTGTGGCAGGTCCTCCCGGCCCTCGACATAGGGGTTGAAGGCGGCTTCATCGCCCATCACGCCCTGCAATTCGCCCCGAATGGCGTCCGTGGCGGCCTCGACCGTTTCGCGCCACTCAAATTGCGCGGGATCATAGAACTGCACCTGGGGCAGTTCAGGGAAATAATAGCGGCGCGGTTGCTGGAAATAGCGCTGCTTCGCGCCGGTCATGATCTCCAGCGATTGCGCGAAGCGCGATTGCGGTTTCAGGGGCGCGCCGGAAAGCGTCTCCACGCGTTCTCGCAGGAAGGCGCCGAACTCGGCCGTGTGCTTGTCTATGGCGTCTTCCATGCGCGCCACGTCCTGCTGCACGTCAGGGGGCAGTTGCGGCGCTTGCTCGGCGATGCGCAGGGCGGTCATGTAAAAGGTGGCGGCGCGCCGCTTGTCGCCTTCGCCCGCGATCATGTCGCCTTTCAGGATCAGCGCCCGCAGATTCCGGGGCTCCAGCTCCAGCGCCTTGTCCAGCGCGGCCGCCATGCGGTCAGCTTCGCCGCGATCGCGGTGAGCGCAGGCCAGCCCGTACCAGATCGAGCTGTCGGCCTGCCCCATATCGATTACCCGCTGCAGGAAATCCCGCGCCTGTTCCGGCGCGCCGTTACGGAGCGCCTGAACCGCGGCCTGGGCGAGGGTGCGCTTGTCTGTCACCGGGGCGTTCATCATGTGTCCTTTGCGGCCGAGAGGGCCTGTTCCAGATCGGCGATCAGGTCGCCGGCGTTTTCCAGCCCGATCGACAGGCGGATCAGCTGGCCATCCCCGTCCCAGGGGATTACGGCGCGGCGAATTTGCGGATTGCAGACGATAGCCAGACTCTCGAACCCGCCCCAGGAAAAACCAAGCCCGAACAGGTTCAGCGCGTTCAGGAAGCGATTGGCGGTCTCCCGTCCGCCCTCCAGCTCGAAGGCGAACAGGCCGCTGGCCCCGTTGAAGTCGCGCTTCCAGATTTCGTGGTCCCGGTTGCCCGGCAGCCCGGGATGGATGACGCGCGTTACGCTTGGCTGTCTCTGCAGGAATTCCGCGGCCGCCAGACCGCTGGCTTCGTGCTGCCGCATCCGGGCGGGAAGGGTTCTCAGCCCGCGCAGCGCCAGATAACAGGAATCGGAATCCGCCGTGACGCCATAGCGGCGTAGCGTGTTGCCGATACGCGCGCCCAGATCCGCGTCCATGGTCAGGATCGCGCCCAGCAGGACATCCGAATGACCGGACGGGTATTTGGTGGCGGCCTGAATCGCCACGTCGCAGCCCAGCGCGAACACGTCGCACAACAGCCCCGCGCTCCACGTGTCATCGATCAGCGTAAGGACGTTCCGCGCCTTTGCCGCG
Source organism: Euryhalocaulis sp. (assembly GCF_013911995.1). Lineage (NCBI taxonomy): Bacteria > Pseudomonadati > Pseudomonadota > Alphaproteobacteria > Maricaulales > Maricaulaceae > Euryhalocaulis > Euryhalocaulis sp. The sequence goes on along the minus strand of NZ_JACESD010000032.1, from coordinate 1,221 downwards.
GCGCAGATTGCAGGAATATCCTGCACGTCCAGAGTTAGGGAGCCGGGAGATTCCAGATAGATCAGCGCGGTGTTGTCCCGGATCAATTCGGCGATGCCGTCTGAAATGCGCGGGTCATAGAACTCCACCTCCACGTTCTGCCGCGACAACTCCTCCAGCGCGAAGCTGCGCGTCGGCCCATAGGCGCTGTCGGTTATCAGGACGTGATCGCCCGTTTTGCAAAGCGCCTGTATGGAGAGCGTGCAGGCGGACAGGCCCGAAGGCGTCAGACCGCACCAGGACGCACCCTCATAAAGCGCGCAGAGCGCGTCACAGAGCGCGTCCTGACTGCCCAGCCCGAAGCGCCCATAGACTTTCCGGTCGCCGTCATAGAGGTCTTCCGCGCGCTCTATCAGCACGGTCGAGGCGCGCTCCACGGGCGGATTGGGCAATTTCACCGCCGCGCGCGGTTTCCGTCCCGCGCCGATCAGGTCGGTTTCAGGCTTGCGGGCCATCTATTCCGCGCTCATCCAGGGCGGGACCGGCAGGCCCTTTTCCTTCAGGAAAGCCGGGTTGTAGAGCTTGGACTGATAGCGTTGCCCGTAATCGCAGAGGATGGTCACGATCCGGTGGCCGGGCCCCAGCTCCCGCGCCAGCGCCATCGCGCCGGCGATATTCACGCCGGAGGAGCCGCCCAGACACAGACCTTCCTCCTCAACCAGGTTGAATAGGATTTTCAGGGCCTCCGAGTCCTCGACCCGGTAGGCGTGATCGACCTCGATCCCTTCAAGATTGGCGGTAATGCGGGCCTGGCCGATTCCTTCCGTGATGGAGGTCCCCTCCGATTTCAGTTCGCCGTGCTTGTAATAGTTATAGAGCGACGCCCCGCCCGGATCGGCGAGGCCAATGCGGATTTGCCGGTTGTGGGATTTCATCGCCATGGAGATGCCGGCCAGCGTGCCGCCGGACCCCACCGCGCAGATAAAACCGTCCAGCTTGCCCAGAAGCTCCTTGTAGATTTCCGGTCCCGTTGTGGTGCGGTGCGCCTCGCGATTGGCGACATTGTCGAACTGGTTGGCCCAGATGGCGCCGTTGGGCTCGCTCTCGTTCAGCTCCGCGGCCAGCCGGCCCGAATAGCGGGCATAGTGGTTCGGGTTGGAGTAGGGGACGGCGTCCACCTCGATCAGCTCCGCGCCCAGCAGGCGGATGGCGTCTTTCTTCTCCTGGCTCTGAGTCCTGGGG
>NZ_JACESD010000031.1:0-34168 GCF_013911995.1 Euryhalocaulis sp. | reverse complement strand
CATCAATGAGCAGGTCGACCTGAACGCGGACATTGTCGTGGAATCGCGGACCGAGGCGGAAATCGCCGACGCCGCCACCTCCAACGCCAACGCGCTCGGCAACGCGCTCTCGGTGCATTCGCGCGACGTCGATGTCGGCGTCACCAGCGACCAGCAATTCGGCGGCCGCGCCAGCGCCGACGCGCAGACGGACGTGAACGGCGCGGGCATCGCGCTTTCCACCTCCGCCGCCATGGCGAACACGGCGACGGTCACCACCGATACCGCCGACGCCGGCGTCCTGCTCCGCCAGGACGTGACGCAGGGCTCCGAAGTGACATCCCGCGCCACCACCACGGTGCGCGGCGGCGCGGACAGCGCCATCGCCGCGGCGCAGAGCGCGGCCAATAACGCCGGTCTGCTGCCCGGCTACGGAACGACGGGCGAAGGCACGATCATCCAGTCAAGCGGCGCGGAAAGCGTGGCCGTGGGCCGGATTGTCGGCGACGGCGCGGCCCCCTGGGTCAGTTCCGCGACGGGCCTGGCGGTCGGCAACTCCATCTCCGCGGGCGAGGACACGACCCGCGTGCTGCTGGACGCCGAACAGACCAATACCGGCGCGGTGCGCGGCAAGGCCTTCATCGACGCCGATGTCGCCAATGAGGCCATCGCCGCCAGCCAGGCCGCCGGCAACAATATCGCGGTCGAAAACGACTATCGCTATGCCGGCCTGAACGCGCGTCAGGACAACCAGGCGGACGTGAACGCCCGCTCCGAGGTTTCCCTGATCGGCTTCAACGATGTCGCCTCGATCAGCGCGTCGGGCGTGGGCAACTCCACAACCGTCTCCAATATCGGCTCCAGCATCGGCGCCGATATCGACCAGTCGAACTCGGGCCGCGTGCGCGCTGTTGGATCGTTCGACGGCGGGACGGGCTCCACCGGCCTTGTCACCACCACCGCGTTCGGCAACGCCGCCTCCGCCTATGCCTGTTCGGACTGCGAAGGCGCGGCGATCAACGGCTCCAGCCGCCAGGTCAATGACGGCAAGGTCGTCTCCCGCTCCACAGCCTCCGCCTATTCCGGCGCCCTCCTATCCTCCAGCGCCACCGCCGTCGGCAACAGCGCCAGCTACGAAGTGACGAACTCGCGGGGGGATTAAAAACGGGCATGTCTGGTTGCGCCCACAGGCGCCAGCAGCTTTAGTTGCGTCTGCTGTTAGCGGAAACAACCGGGGCGGGCATGGCGCGCCATTCCCCTGACACGGGAATGCGAGGCGGCTGACCATTTTCAAATTGACCGGGGCCGATTGCGGGCCAATAGTTTTTTTAATGGAAGGGCTGCCATTTGGCTTTAGCCATCCCGTTTGTTCTTCCCGCACACCCTTATTTGATTATTGGCGCGGCGCGGACGCGATGAAATTGTCCTGACCGCTTTCAGGTCAGGACAATTCGAATGGCAAAGTCTGGCAAGCTGAACCTCGGGCTGGAACCCGAATTTTACGGGTATGAAGCATCCGCCCCGAAACCGGCGCTCGAACCTGACGATATGGTTGCAAAGTCGGGCGTGGCGGCGGCCCCGGACACGGTTTCCGGCAAAAGCGCCGTATCCAGCGCGCTGCTGCAATTAAGCGCCCGATACGAAACGCTCGCGCAGGCCTATGGCGCGGAAACCGCCGCGGAAACGCTGCAGGCGACATCACCCGGGTTCAAACTTGTTGGCGGCTATGTCGTAATCGATGTCATAGCTGAATCAGGTCAGAGCGAAATCGTGCTCGCCCAGCTGGAGAAGGTGGGGCTGGAGCATGGCGGCGCGTATGGCCGTGTCGTTTCCGGCCTGATGCCGCTTTCGGCGCTGGATCAGCTTGAAGACGTGGAAGGCCTTTCAATGGCGGCGCCCTCCCTGTCGGTCAGCCATGCCGGCGATGCGACAAGCCAAGGCGATGCGGCCATGACCACCGATAGCGCCCGCGATTATTTCAGCCTCGACGGGACGGGCGTGAGCGTCGGGGTGATGTCGGACAGTTTCGACAATCTCGGCGGCGCCGCGGGCGACATCGCCTCTGGCGATCTGCCCGCAGGAGGCGTGACAGTGCTGGAGGAACTCTCCAGCGGGGGCATCGACGAAGGCCGGGCCATGGCCCAGATCATTCATGACGTCGCGCCCGGCGCCGAGATCCTGTTCGATTCCGCATTCTATGGCATTGCCAATTTCGCGCTCGGCATTCTGGATCTTGCCGACGCGGGCGCGGACATCATCGTCGACGACATACTTTATTTCGCCGAGGCGATGTTCGCTGACGATGTCATCGCTCAGGCCGTCGACATCGTAACCGATGAGGGCGTGGTCTATGTCTCCGCCGCGGGCAATGGCGGTTACGATTCCTATGAGGCCGCCTATCGCGGAATCGTGTTCAATCCCAATTCGATAACAGGCGATGAGAGCTTCACGCCGGGAACCGGTAGCACCTTCCATGATTTCGACCCCGGCGCGGGCATAGATGTGGCGCAGAATTTCACGCTGGCCGCAGGCGATACCTACCAGATCGCCTTCCAGTGGGATGAGCCATACGCCTCGACCAGCGACGCCTCCCCAGGCTCGTCCAGCGATTATGATCTGTGGCTGATCGACGCCTCGACCGGCGCGGTGGTGGCCAATGCGCTGGCGATCAATGACGGCCGCGACCCTGTGGAGATACTCACCTACACAAACAATTCCGGCGCCGCACAGTCTCTGGCGCTGGTCATTGAAAAATACGAAGACGCCGGCCCGGACGCGGGAATCATCAAATTCGTCTCTTTCGGCGGCGGCACGCTGCAAGCCGGGGAAGATCGAGGCGAGAACCACGTATCGACCAGCTATGGTCACGCCAACGCGGCCGGAGCAATCGGGGTCGGCGCGGCGTTCTGGTATGAAACGCCGGCGTTCAGCGCCGACCCGGCCCTCATCGAATCCTACTCTTCGGCGGGCGGCGTGCCCATTCTGTTCGATGTGGACGGCAACCGTCTGGCCGAACCTGAAATTCGCGAACAGCCCTCCATTGTCGGTCCCGATGGCGGCAACACCACATTCTTCGGCCAGGCCATCAATGACGGCGACGCCTTCCCGAACTTCTTCGGAACCTCGGCCGCGGCGCCGCACGTCGCCGCGCTGATAGCCCTGATGATCCAGGCCGATCCTGACCTCACGCCGGAAGAAATCCGGCAAATTCTGGAAGACACCGCAGAGGATATGGACGACCCGGCAACGCCGGAATTCGATACCGGCTACGACCTGCAAACCGGTCATGGCCTGGTCAACGGCACGGCGGCCATCGCGGGGCTGGACAACGCCATTGCGGGCGGCGCGGGGGATGACTCTCTGGGCGGTTTTGGCGGGGATGACACGATCAGCGGCCTGACGGGCAATGATCGTCTTTACGGCGATTCCGGCGATGACCGTCTGATCGGCGGCGCGGGTTCGGATTTCCTGCACGGTGGAACCGGGCTTGATACGGCCGACTATGGCGGCTCTTCAGGCGGCGTCACTGTGAATCTGACTTCCGGAAGCGCACAGGGCGGCGACGCCGCGGGGGATAGCTTCGCCAGCATCGAGAATATTCAGGGCTCGGACTTCGGCGACACGCTGTTCGGCGATAGCGCCGCCAATCGCCTTGAAGGCGGCGGCGGCGATGACGTGCTTCGCGGCCAGGCCGGCGGAGACCTTCTCTCCGGCGGGACGGGCGCCGATAACCTCAAGGGCGGCGGCGGTCAGGACACGCTCTATGGCGACGCCGGAAACGACCGGATGTTTGGCGAAGGCGGCACGGACTCCCTGTTTGGCGGAACCGGAGCCGACAAGCTCTACGGCAATGGCAATAACGATTTGCTTGCGGGCGGCGACGGCAACGATCTCCTGTCCGGCGGCTTCGGAAGCGACACGCTGTACGGTGACGCTGGCGCGGACACGCTTAATGGCGGCCCGGACGATGACGTGCTGTACGGCGGCGCGGATAATGACACATTACTGGGGTCAAGCGGCGCCGACCTCCTGCATGGCGGATCCGGCGCCGACGTGCTGAAGGGCAATACCGGCGCCGATATGCTCAATGGCGGTGAAGGCGGCGACAAGCTCCAGGGCGGCGATGGAAACGACACGCTGGCCGGCGGCGCGGGGCGCGATCTTCTGTTCGGCGGAACGGGGTCGGACATTTTCGCCTTTCTGGAAGCCTCGGACTCTGGCGCAACCGGTCCCCAGCGCGACATCATCCGCGATTTCGAAAGCGGCGTGGACATGATCGACCTCTCCGCGATTGACGCCGACACGGGCGTGGGCGGCGATCAGGCCTTCACCTTCATCACGGGCGGCTTCACCGCCGCGGGCCAGATCCGCGTCATCGACCAGGGCGGCCGCTGGCTGGTCCAGGGCGAAGTTGACGGAGACGGCAACGCAGACTTCGCCATCCTGGTCTTCGGCGAAGCGCCGGTGGAAAGCGACTTCGTGCTTTAGAGCCCTTGCCCATTTGACCGCATCAAAGACTCCGGCCGCGCGGCCTGAGTCTTTACCTAAGTAAACATATTAAAATTTATTAAGAATTTGCGGAACCAACCCTGCAAAGGCGCGTTGCCAGACCTTAAGCCGGGGAGACGGCTAGCACAAAAAAAGTATTCGCAAGTCCGGAAACAGGTCGTTTCCGGAAGCGATGGGGTATTATCTGAAAGCGAGGCGCATGATGCTGACGCAACCGCAGAACGGACTTCTTCAATTCGACTACGCCGTGATCACCGCTGGAGGCGGAACAGTCTCAAGCGGCCAGACCTTCAAGACCGCCTTTCCCGCCGATGGCGTGGGCGACCTGAAAACCGATGCGGTTCAGCCCCTTCTGATCACCACCGATACCATCGCCGACGACATCTCCACCACGGAGTCCATTACGGTCGACGGCCCGCACGTCTTTTCCGCCATAGACACGATCGGCGATCAGGACTTCTTCTCCGTGGAACTGACCGAGGGCGAGATTTACGAGATCGGGATGTTCGCTCACATCGGCGGGGAGAACCTGGTTCCCCTCCCCGACGCCTATCTGGAAATCTATGACGACAGCGGAAACCTGATCGTCATCGCCGATGGCGGCGGGCCGAACACGCCCTCCGGGTTGGACGCCCTGCTCTCTTTCACCGCGGACTATAGCGGCACGTACTACATCAATGCCCGCGCCTATGACGAGCTGATGGAAAACGGCGAGACGGGCGATTTCGTCGGCGATTACGAGTTGTTCGTGGAAACCGGCGACGAGTTCAGCTACCAGCCCTACTATTCGCCGGATCAGCCTCTGCACGCCATCGACTGGGGCACGCAGATCGACGGATCCTCCCGCAATCCCGACGGCGACCAGGGCCCGCGGGACAATGGCGAACCCTTTACCGGCTATGCCTGGAATCCCTATGGCATCGAGGGCAAGACGGTCGTCACCTATTACCTCGCCAAGCAAGGCGATGTCTTTGTCAGCGAGGATCCCACCAATCCCGGCCTGACGGAAAACATCGTGGCCTCCGGCTGGGATGAATGGGAACAGGAAGCCTTGGAGGTCGCCTTCGACCAGTTCGAAAGCGTGGCCGACATCGTCTATATCGAGGTCGATAACCGCAACGAGGCCGACTTCACCCTGATCACCTATTCCGGCACGCCCGGCCCGGGCGTCAGCCTTCTGGGCCGCATGAGCCCGCCGGACGAACAGAATGAAGGCCAGGCGGAATTCAACTCCGGCGACGAGCGCTGGAATGAAGAAGGCCTCGCCCAGGGCGGCTTCACCTTCGTCACGCTGATCCATGAGCTGGGCCACGGCCACGGCCTCGCCCACCCGCATGACAGCGGCGGCCGTTCGGGCGTGCTCAGCGGCGTCGAAACCGAAGGCGCGGTGGCGGACTACACGCTGGGCGACTTCAACCTGAACCAGGGCGTCTACACCATGATGTCCTATGAGGATGGCTGGCAGACCTCCCCCTATGGTCAGGCCGACACCAGCGATCCGTTCGGCTGGCTCGGCGGCCTGATGGCCTTCGACATCGCCGCCATTCAGGACAAGTACGGCGTCAATGAAGACACCAATACCGGCGACGATGTCTATGTCCTGAAGGACGTCAACGAAGCCGGCACCTTCTATGAGAGCATCTGGGACGCGGGCGGCGAGGACCAGATCGTCTATAATGGCGACCGCGACGCCAATATCGACCTGCGCGACGCCACGCTGGAATATGAGGAAGGCGGCGGCGGCTGGATGTCTTACGCCTTCGGCGTGCATGGCGGTTTCACCATCGCCAACGCCGTCACCATCGAAAATGCGCGCGGCGGCAACGGCAATGACACCCTCACCGGCAATGAGGTCGCCAACCGCCTGTTCGGCAATGATGGCGACGACATTATCCTTGGCGGCGACGGGGAGGACCTTCTGCGCGGCGATGGCGGTCAGGATATCCTTTACGGCGAAGACGGCGCGGACAATCTGAAAGGCGGCGCCGGGGCCGATACGCTTAGCGGCGGCGAAGGCGGCGACCGTCTGTTCGGGGAAGGCGGCGCGGACGCCCTTTATGGCGGCGAGGGGAACGACAAGCTCTACGGGAATGGCAATGGCGATTTCCTGGACGGTCAGGCCGGCAACGACCTTCTGATCGGCGGCGTCGGCGATGACAGCCTCGCCGGCGGAGAAGGGCGCGACGTTCTGTTCGGACAGTCCGGGGCGGATGTCTTTATCCTGCGCGATATTTCGGAAACCGGCCTGACCGGCGCGGACCGGGACATCGTCCGCGACTTTGAATCCGGCGTGGACCTGTTCGACCTGACATCAATCGACGCCGACATCCTGACCGGCGGGGATCAGGCCTTCACCTTCATCACCGGCGGCTTTTCCGGAACGGCGGGCGAACTCCGCGTCATGGACAATGGCGACCGCTTTGTCCTGCAGGGGGACGTCGATGGCGACGGCGGCGCGGACTTTGCCGTCCTCATCTTCGGAGACCAGCCGGTCGAGGCAGATTTCCTGCTATAGATCACAGCGTAACTGGCTGATTTTAAATTAATGAACTGTGCGGCGGGACTTATTGACCCGCCGCACGGTTTTCATTCTGTAAGAGTTGAAACAAAAAATAAAACAAACTTTCAATTTACTTGAGCGCCGTTTTCGCTACAACTGTAGTTACCAATCGAAAATGAAAGGTGACAGTCATGGCGCTGATTCCCGGAACCGATGGCCCTGACAATCTGGAGGGCGGCTCGGGCGATGACACGATCAACGGCGACAGCGGCGATGACGTCCTCTCCGGCCTTGGCGGCAATGACCTGATCTTCGGCGGCAATGGGCAGGACACCCTGTTCGGCGGAACCGGCGTGGATGACCTGTTCGGCGGCAATAACGCCGACCTCATCTATGCCGGCGATGGCGACGACAACGTCAACGGCGGCACGGGCAATGACTCCATTTCCGGCGGATCCGGGGCCGACAGCATCTCGGGTGGCGACGGCGAAGACACGGTTTTCGGCGGCAATGGCGATGACACGGTCTTTGGCGGTAACGACATTGACGCCCTGTATGGCGATACCGGGTCGGATTATCTCAATGGCGGCGCCGGCGACGATTCCCTGTTCGGCGGCGACGGCGACGACCGCTTTATCGGCCTGGCCGGCGCGGACGCCTATTTTGGCGGCGCGGGGACCGATCTGGCCAATTTCGCGAACGCCGGAACCGGCGTCACGGTCAATCTGATGGCGGGCGTGGGCCTTGGCGGCGAAGCCGAGGGCGACACATTCGACGGCGTCGAGAACGTGCGCGGATCGAATTTCGACGACTCGCTCTTTGGCGATGACAACGCCAATTCCCTCTACGGTCAGGCGGGCAGCGACATTCTGCGCGGCAATGGCGGCAGCGACATGATTTCCGGCGCTTCGGGCGAGGATAATATCAAGGGCGGCGGCGGCGACGATCTCATCAATGGCGGCGATGACGCGGACCGGGTGTTCGGCGAAGGCGGCGCGGACAATGTGTTCGGCGGGGACGGCGACGACCGGCTTTTCGGAAACGGGAACGACGACCGTCTCAGCGGCGATAACGGCCTGGATTACATCATTGGCGGGTTCGGAAATGACAGCCTTTTCGGCGGCAACATGGCCGACACGATCAATGGCGGCCCCGGCTCGGACGACATGTTCGGCGGCACGGCCGGCGACACCCTGCTGGGCGTTGACGGCAACGACTATATGAGCGGCGACGCCGGCGATGATGTCCTGAAAGGCATGACCGGAAACGACATCATTTACGGCGGATCCGGCATCGACAAGATTCAGGGCGGCTCCGGCAACGACTCCATCTTTGGCGGCTCCGGTCGGGACCTGCTGTTTGGCGGCACCGGCTCAGACACTTTCTTCTACCGCTTCGAGACCGATACCGGCGCCACAGGCGCCAATCGGGACATCATCCGCGACTTTGAAAGCGGCGTGGACACCATCAATCTCGCCACCATCGACGCGGACTCCACCACCGGCGGCAATCAGGCTTTCACCTTTATAACCGGGGGATTCACCGCCGCCGGGCAGCTGCGCGTGGTCGATCAGGGCGGCCGCTCTCTCATACAGGCCGACATAGACGGCGACGGCGGCGTAGATTTCGCCATCATCGTCTTCGGCGACACCCCGCTAGAAACCGACTTCTTCCTCTGACGCGCCCTCCAGGGCCAACTGGACGCCTGACCTTCAGGCGCGAACATGTGTGACAGGCAGGTTGCCGCCTGCACAGGGTCGCGTCTAGGTTGAAACCTGGACATCAAGCAGGGGGCGCCGTCTGGCGTAGGCAAATGGCGCTACTTACTGGCGACGGCGACGACAACAACCTCTATGGCGGCAGCGGCGCCGACACGATCTACGGGTTGGGCGGCAGCGATCTTATCCGCAGCTATGAAGGCGATGACCGGCTCTTCGGCGGGTCCGGCAACGACAGTCTGCATCCCGGGTCAGGATCGAATGTCATAGATGGCGGCGATGGCGACGATTATGTCACCTACGCCTTTACCGATTTTGCGGACACCGCCCGCGACATTGTCATTACCGACACGTCCCTGACGAATAACGCAACGGGGCGCGTGGACAGCTTTCAAAGTATAGAACGCATCGTTTTCATGACGGGCGGTGATCACGACGATGTCGTGGACGCCAGCGCCGTGACCGCCATCCAGCTCAGCCTGGCTGGCGGTCACGGGAATGACGTTCTGACCGGCGGCGCGCTCGGCGATTCTCTCAGTGGCGGCCAGGGCAGCGATTCCCTCTTTGGCGGCGCGGGCGGTGACTGGCTGACGGCCGGCAGCGGACCCTCGGTTCTCGGTGGCGGCCAGGGACAGGATACGTTCGCCTTCGGCACGCCCGACCCGGGCGCGCCGCACCGTATCACCGACCTTGAAGCCGGTGAGTTCATCGACCTGACCGATCTGTTGTTCTGGTATTTCGGCGCGCCAGCCACGGTAATCGGGGACTCCGCCTTTTCCGGCGCGGAAAGCGAGGTCCGCTACGTCAAATCATCCGATCTGACGATTATCGAGATTGATGGTGACGGCGACCAGACCGCGGACCAGGTGATCCATGTCGAAAGCGGCGCCTTCGATTTCCGCGTCGTCGGCGAAGACGACATGACTCTTGAAGCGTTCATCGGCGACTCCGGCACGTCAGGCGATGACATGCTCTTTGGCGGCGCGGACGATGACGCGCTGTCGGGTGAAGACGGCGACGACACGCTTTACGGACTTGGCGGCGAAGACCATCTCTATGGCAACGCCGGATCAGACTCGCTTTTTGGCGGAGATGACAGTGACCGGCTCTATGGCGGCGCCGGGAACGACGTTGTTCGCGGCGAAGGCGGACATGACTCCCTCTACGGAGAGACCGGCGATGATGTGGTTGCCGGGGGCGGCGGAAACGACAATCTCCGCGGCGGCGAAGGCAATGACATCCTTACCGGCGGCGCAGGCAATGACTGGCTCATAGGCGGCTCAGGCGTCGACAGCATGACCGGCGGCGCAGGCGCGGACACGTTCCTGATCTACAGCCTTTCGGAACTGGCGGGCGGCGAAACCGTCATCACCGATTTCGAGACCGGCGACTCTGTCAACATGATTCCGGTGCCTTACACGGACTCGATCGACATCGAATTCATCGGTGCGGACGCGTTTTCCGGCACGGCGCGCGAAGTGCGTTACCAGGCTTCGGATGGCGTCACACGGATAGAGATCGACGTCGATGCAGACACGGTCGCGGATTACTCCATTCTGATCGCTAACGGCGAATTCGATTTGAGGGAGCGGTTTGACGGCTCCATCGTTCTGGAAACCGTCACCCTGATTGATGGCACCCCGGATGACGATGTCATTTCCGGCGGATCGGACAACGACAATATCTATGGCCTCGGCGGACACGATTTTATCGAGTCCCTGGCGGCCAATGACCGCGTTTTCGGCGGTCAGGGCTCCGACACGCTCGCAGGCGGGGATGGCGCGGACACGCTCTATGGCGGCGCCGGCGATGACTCCCTCATGGGCGGGTCAGGTGAAGACAAGGCGTTCGGCGGCGCCGGAAACGACACGCTGACCGGCGGCGGCGATGATGACCTGCTGAACGGCGCCGGCGGGAACGATGTCATTCACGGCGATACCGGCGCCGACAAGCTGGTCGGCGGCACGGGCGACGATACGCTTTTCGGCGGCGCGGGGTCCGATACGCTTGAAGGCGACGACGACAGAGATCGCCTTTTCGGCGGCGACAACAACGACCGCTTGTATGGCGATTCAGGCTCGGACGAACTCGATGGCGGGGCGGGAGACGACACGCTCATCGGCGACGATGACGATGACCTGATGCATGGCGGAGCCGGCGACGACCAATTGTCTGCCGGGCGCGGAGCCGATGTGGCTTACGGCGGATCCGGAGCGGATGAAATCACAGGCTATTTGGGCGAAGATCGGTTGTTTGGCGGGGTCGGCGATGACTATCTAAGCGGACATGATGGCAACGACATCCTCCGCGGCGGCGGCGGAAATGATAGCCTGATCGGCGGACGCGACGATGATAACCTGAAAGGCGGCGCCGGCGCAGATGAGCTTTCGGGCTTTGAGGGCGCGGACCGCTTGTTCGGCGAAGGCGGCAATGACGCCCTCTATGGCGGTTCCGGCAACGACAAGCTCCTCGGAAATGGCGGCGATGACTGGCTGAGCGGGGATGAGGGTGCGGACCTTCTCTCGGGCGGCTTTGGCCAGGACCAGCTGTTCGGCGGCAGTCAGGCCGATGTCCTGAATGGCGGCGGGGACAACGATACGCTGTTCGGCGGCGCGCACGATGACACGCTTCTGGGTGTTGACGGGGATGATGTGCTTGATGGCGGCGCGGGCGACGACATGCTGAAGGGGTTCACCGGCAATGACACGCTTCTGGGCGGCGGCGGCGGTGACAAGCTGAAAGGCGGCGAAGGCGACGATTCCCTGACCGGAGGCGGCGGACGCGATCTTCTGTTCGGCGGCGACGGCGCAGACCGGTTCATCCTCAGGGCGATTGGCGAGTCAGGCAAGACAGGCTCGGAGCGCGATATCATTCGCGATTTCACCAGCGGCGCGGACAAGCTGGACCTCTCACTGATCGACGCCGACGCCATCACCACGGGCGACCAGGCCTTCACCTTCATTACGGGCGGCTTCACCGCCGCAGGACAGCTCCGCGTCATCGACCAGGGGGGCCGCTGGCTGGTCCAGGGGGAGATCGACGGAGACGGCAACGCCGATTTTGCCATCCTTGTCTTTGGCGAAGCGCCGGTGGAGAGCGACTTTATCCTGTAAAATCAGCTGTGCTTGACCTTGGCGGGCGCGGGGGTCTTACTCGGCCTGTCTTCTAACCAGTCCGGAAAACCCGTGCCGGTCCTTTCATTTACCGATGTCGTGAAGCGGTATGGCGGCCAGACGGCGGTCGATTGCATCAGTTTTGCCGCCGGGGCGGGCGAGACCCTGGCGCTGATCGGCGAGTCGGGGTGCGGGAAGACCACGACGCTGAAGATGATCAACCGGCTGATCGAGCCGGACGCGGGCGAAATCGACCTGTTCGGCGAGGATATCGCCAGCCATTCCGGGCCGGAGCTGCGCCGCCGCATCGGCTATGTGTTTCAGGAAATCGGCCTTTTTCCGCATTTGAGCGTCGCGGAGAATATCGGGATCACCCCGCAATTGCTGGGCTGGCCGGCGGAAAGAATCTCCGAACGCGTCGATACGCTGCTGGACATGATGCGGCTGGACGCGAAGAGAATGCGCGGCGCCCTGCCCTCCGAGCTGTCCGGCGGCCAGCAACAGCGCGTGGGCATCGCCCGTGCGCTGGCCGCGGAGCCGCAACTGATCCTGATGGATGAGGCTTTCGGGGCGCTGGACCCCCTCACCCGCGACGAATTGCGGCGCGATTTCAAACAGGTTCAGAAGGATCTGGGCCTCACCGCCATCCTGGTCACGCACGACATGACCGAAGCGGTGCTGATGGCCGACCGGATTGTCGTGATGAAACACGGCCGGATCGTGCAGGACGCGCCCCCGTCCACGATCCTGAACGCCCCGGCCGACGCCTATGTGGCGGGGCTTCTGGATGCGCCGCAGCGCGAAATCCGCGCCTTTGCCGCGCTGAAGGAGGGCTAGTCTTGTTCCAGCGCAGCCCCGAAACGCAGCAGGTTTCCCGCCGGGTCCCAGACATAGAATTCCCGCATTCCGTAATCGAAGTCCTGCGGAACCGGGCTGATACGGCCGGGCGCGAAGGCGTCTCCGCGCGATTTGAACTCCGAAAACAGCGCGTCCAGCGCCCCGACATCACGCACGGTGATGTAGCAGGAGGTATTTTCCGCGATGTGGCGGCTGTCGCAGAGCCAGAAATTCAGACCGATATCGCCCCGCGCGGCGATGCCGAAATCACCGTAATCCTGCGTCCGGTCGAAGCCCAGCGTTCCCGCATACCAGGCAATCGCGGCCTGAATGTCGGGCTGGGCCAGCCAGGGATGGGCGCGCGCCCGGCTCAAAGCATCCATGAATCCCTCCCCAAAACCGTCATTCTAGGCCCGGAAAGCCGCCCGCGCCTTGCCGCGTCATTAGCAAAAAGCCATGCGGGGCGGCCGCGATGATGAATCTGACCGACGAATGGGCGCGGCTGCCCGACCTTCTGGGCGCGCATATGTTGCTGACCGCGGCCGCGTTGTGCGCCGGGGCGGTGATATCCCTGCCGCTGGGCGTGGCGTGCGCGCGGTCTTCGCTGCTGCGCGGGCCGGCTTTGGGGTTTGCATCGGTGGTGCAGACGATCCCCGCGCTGGCGTTCCTGGCCCTGATGGTGCCGCTTCTGGGCCGGATCGGGTTCGCGCCGGCCTTCCTGGCGCTGATGTTTTACTCAATGCTGCCCATGCTGCGGAACGCGATTGTGGGCCTTGAAGGGGTCGATCCGGCGGTGAAAGAGGCCGCGCGGGCGGTCGGAATGACGCCGCGACAGGCGCTTTTCCGCGTGGAGCTGCCCTTGGCCGCGCCCACGATCCTGGCCGGAGTGCGCACGGCGACCGTCTGGGTGGTCGGCGCGGCGACGCTTTCGACGCCCGTGGGCGCGCCCAGCCTTGGCGATTACATCTTTTCCGGCCTGCAAACGCGCAGCTGGGACACGGTTTTGTTTGGCTGTGTGTTCTCCGCCGGCCTCGCCATTGTGCTGGATCAGTTGCTGAGACTGGTGGAAACCGGCGTGTCGATGCGCAAACCGCGCCGCGCTCTGGCCGCATCGGCGGCGTTTATCGCCTTGATTCTGGTGGCGCTTTTGCCCGCCTTCGTGCGGTTTGACGCAGCGATATCGCCCCGAACCAGCGGCAAAACCGTAGAAAAAGCGCGCGATAACGCGCCCGGATTGACCGATTCCCGCATCGTGATCGGGGCAAAGTCGTTCACCGAACAGTATATTCTGTCCGAATTGATCGCGTTGCGGCTGGAAAACGCCGGCGCGCGGACCGATGTGCGGGGCAATCTGGGCTCCACGGTGGCGTTCGACGCCCTCGCCCAGAGCGATATCGATGTCTATGTCGATTATACCGGCACGCTGTGGGCCAATATCCTGAAGCAGGAGACCCCGATACCGCGGGACCGGATGGCGGTTCGCACGGCCGGTTTCCTGCTGGACGAATACGGCGTCCTGCAGCTGGGCGGTCTGGGTTTCGAGAACGCCTACGGCTTTGCGGTCACGCGGGAGACCGCCGCTGCGCTGGACGCGTCCACGATTGGCGCGCTGGGCGGGCTTGGACGGCCGCAGATCGGGGCCGATCCGGAATTCTTCGCCCGCCCGGAATGGCCCCGGACACAACAGCTTTACGGGTTGGAGAACGCCCGCACCCGGTCCATGGACTCCACCTTCATGTATGGCGCGGTGCGCGACGGCGCCGTTGACGCCATCACCGCCTATACCACGGACGGGCGGGTGGCCGCGTTCGACCTGGTCATTCTGGACGACCCGCGTCAGGCCCTGCCGCCCTATGACGCAGTCCTGCTGCTGTCCCCGGAAGCGGCGGACAATCCCGCCCTGATCACGGCGCTGCGTCCGCTGCTGAACGCCATCAGTCCCGAACAGATGCGGCAGGCCAACAAGCGTGTGGACCTGGACGGGGCAACGCCGGCGGAGGCGGCGCGGTGGCTGGACGGCGAGATCAGCGGCGACGGCTAGAAACGCAGCGGCGGCGCGCTAGGTCAAATTATTGTGAAACTGCCGGAATTCCGGGCCTGCGAACGGCGCCGCAATATCGACATCGGTCACGCGTAAGAAGTCTAATACCGGAAAAGCCATTTGCCAGAGCGAGCACGCCATGTCTGACGTCACCCCCGCCAAATCGGACCTCGACAGCAATCTGCAGGAGCTGGCCGCCGCCTATAATGACGCGGTGGAGCAATATGGCGAGGCGGCCGCGATATCGTCCCTGGGCGGGTCGTTTTCGGGTCTTGCCCTGCATGGCGAGTATGTGGTCATCGACGTCATCGCCGATATCGGCATGACCGACAGCCTGCTGGCCGACCTGACGGCGCTGGGGCTGGAGCATGGCGCTTCCTTCGGCCGGATGGTGTCGGGCTTGATGCCGATTTCCGCGCTGGCCGAAATGGAGGGCATGGACGGCCTGACCCTGGCCACCGCCAGCATCGCCATCGCCAATGTCGGCCAGACCACCAGCCAGGGCGACGAGGCGATGAATTCCGACGACGCCCGAGCCCAGTTCAACCTGGACGGCGACGGCGTGGCCATCGGGGTGCTGTCCGACAGCTTCAATAATCTGAACGGCTATCCGGCCGACCGCAACAGCGGCGATCTGCCCGCCGGCGTGCAGATACTGGAAGACCTGCCCAGCACGTCCGGCAATTTTCCCGGCAGCGACGAAGGCCGGGGCATGGCGCAGCTTATCCATGATGTCGCGCCGGGATCGGACCTGCTGTTCCACACCGCTTTCCTGGGGCAGGCCAATTTCGCGCAAGGCATTATCGAGCTGGCGGACGCCGGGGCGGACGTGATCGTCGATGACGTGATCTATTTCGCCGAGCCCATGTTCGCCGACGGCATTATCGCCCAGGCGGTGGACGCGGTTGTGGCCGAAGGCGCGGTGTATTTTTCCTCCGCCGGGAATAACGGCAACGCTTCTTACGAGGCGGCCTATCGGGGCGTTCGCGTTGATCCCGATACGATCACGATCAACCCGCAATTTACCGACAACGCCAACAGCACGTTCCACGATTTCGACCCCGGCGCGGGCATCGATCTGACGCAAAACTATATCCTTCAGGCGGGCGAGGAATTCCGCATTTCCTTCCAGTGGGACCAGCCTTACGCCTCCACCTCGGCCGCCTCCCCCGGCTCGGCCAGCGATTACGATATCTGGCTAATCAATGCGCGTACGGGCGAGGTGCTGGATTCCGGCACCAGCAACAGCACCGGCGCGGACCCGGTCGAGGTTCTTTCCTATGAAAATACGGGCGGCAATCTGCTGGAAGTCGCGGTCGTCATCGAGAAATGGAACGATCAGGGGCCGGACGCCGGCCTGATCAAGTTTGTCCATTTCGGCGACGGCAACCTGACTGAGGATAATGGCGAAAACGAAAACGCTACCTCGTTCGGGCATTCCATCGCCGAAGGCTCAATCGGCGTGGGCGCGGCCGCCTATTTCAACACGCCGGAATTTGGCATCGACCCGGCTTCGGTGAACGGCTTTTCCTCCAAGGGCGGGGTTCCGATCCTGTTTGACCAGAACGGCAACCGCCTCCCCTCCCCGGAATATCGCGAACAGCCGGCCTTTGTCGCGCCAGACGGCGGCAATACGACCTTCTTCGGCAGCGACAGCAGCGCCGACGCCGACAATTTCCCGAACTTTTTTGGCACCTCCGCCGCCGCGCCCCATGCCGCCGCGGTGGCCGCGCTAATGCTGGAGGCCAATCCGGACCTTTCGCCGGAACAGATCCGCCAGATCCTGGAAGACACGGCGCTGGACATGGACGATCCGGACACGCCGGGCTTCGACGCCGGCTATGACCCGGCCACCGGCTATGGCTTTATCGACGCGCAGGGCGCCGTCGCCATGGCGCAGAACACCGAAGGCGAAGGCGACCCGGATCCGGGCGATCCGGACACAGTGATCAATGGCACCGATGGCGATGACGGGCTGAGAGGCGGTCCCGGCAATGACCGTCTGAACGGTCTGGACGGCGATGACCGCCTGAACGGCCTGGACGGGGCGGACCAGCTGTTCGGCCAGAACGGCAACGATACGCTGCGCGGCGGCAATGGCGATGACTTCATGTATGGCGGCGGCGGAACGGACCTGTTCCGCGGCGGCGAAGGCGATGATTTCCTGAGCGATGTCAGCGGCAACAACCTGCTGGACGGGGAAGCCGGGGACGACACCATCAAGGGCGGGGCCGGCGAAGACGTGCTGATCGGCCGCGACGGCAATGACGCGCTGAGCGGCGGCGCCGCGCGCGACCGCCTGAGCGGCGGCGATGGCGCGGACACCCTGACCGGGGGCGAAAGCCGCGACATCCTGATCGGCGGCAACGGGGCGGACCGTTTTGTCTATCTGGACGCATCCGACTCCACGGGCGTTTCCACCCAGCGCGACCTGATCCAGGGCTTCCGGGGGAATACCGGCGACCGTATCGACCTGACCGCAATCGACGCCGACCCCTCCACGGCCGCCGACGATGCGTTCACGATAGTCGGCGCCTTTACCGGAACGGCCGGGCAATTGACCTATTTTGCCACCAGCAACGGCGATATCTGGCTGGTCCGGGGCGATCTGGACGGAGACCGGGAAGCGGATCTGGAAATTCTGGTCGATGCGCCGCTGGACATGAGCAACAGTGATTTCCTGCTCTAGAAATCAGCAGCTTGGCCCGCTCAGAAGGCGCTAACAGTGATTCTCATTTGCATGCTGTCTTGCGATTAGGTTAACTGCGCCCGGTAGGGGCCAGATCCCGGAGGAGGGATCCCTGCGAGCGTTGCCGGCGGTCAGGTCCGCTGACGACCGAGGGCGAGCCCCATGAGTTCTTGATGGGGATAAACCATGTCCAATACGTTCGATGGGGTTCTGGCCTACGAAGATTACGCCTGGCTGGACAATGATCTGAGTTTTGACGCGCCGGCGGATTTGCTGGGCGCGTCCTCGGACGATAACAGCATTTCCGCGCTGAGCGTTCCGGTCAGCGGCGGCCAGACTGGCTACAACCCTTCCGAAGAAAAAGTTGACGCCGGCGCCAGCGCATCTTCGGCCGTTATGGCCCATGGCCGCGGCGCGGTTTCAGCGGGTAAAGGCGCCCATCTTCCGGAAATCGGGGAGTTTGTTCCCTCAGTCTCTGACGACAATTACGGGCGCGACACCCTGTACACGCCGTCTGACACGCTGTTCGGCAATCAGTGGCATCTGGAAAATACCGGCCAGAGCGGCGGCACGGCGGGCGTGGATCTGAACGTGCTGGAAGTCTGGGACGACTATTCGGGCGAAGGCGTGACGGTGGGCATCTGGGATGACGGCGTCTCCTACACCCACTCCGACCTCGACGGAAACTACGACGCCGGCATGCATATCGAAATCGGCGGCAATACGCATGACCCCTACCCGGTCTCCGCGGATTCCGCGCACGGCACGGCCGTCGCGGGCGTGATCGCGGCCGAGAATGACGGAGCGGGCACGGTTGGCGTGGCGTTCGACGCCACCATCGCGGGCGTGGATATCCTGTCCGAAGGCACCGATATCGACACCAATGCCGAGTTCTATGGCTCGATGGCCGAAATGGATAATTTCGACATCACCAACCACAGCTGGGGCTTCACCACGCCGTTCGCGGCCAACCTGCTGAGCGCGGACACGTTCTGGACCAATTTCTTCGCCGGCGTTGCCGATGCGGTGGATAATGGCCGCGGCGGTCTGGGCACGGTCGTCAATGTGGCGGCGGGCAATTCGCGTGAGGCCGGCGACAGCGCCAACTCCTCCAACTGGATCAGCATGCCGGAAACCATCGCGGTCGCCGCGGCGAGCCATGATGGCGGCGTTTCCTACTATTCCAACCCGGGCTCCTCGGTTCTGATTGCCGGTCACAGCAACAGCACGGCCGGGTCGGGTATCTGGACGACGGACCGCGAAGGCTCCGACGGCTATGAGTCTGGCGACTATACAGGCACGTTCGGCGGCACGTCCTCCGCGACGCCGCTGGTCAGCGGCCTTGTGGCGCTGATGCTGGAAGCCAATCCGGATCTGGGTTGGCGCGACGTTCAGAACATTCTGGCCTATTCCTCCAACCACACCGGCGCCGATATCGGCGACTCTCCGGAAGGGTTCGAGCTGTTCGAGTGGGGCTGGAACGGCGCCGACAACTGGAATGGCGGCGGCCTGCACTTCTCCAACGATTACGGCTTCGGCCTGGTCGACGCCCATGCGGCGGTGCGCCTGGCCGAGACCTGGACGGACCAGCAGACCAGCGCCAACTGGGAGAACCTGGTGGCCGACACATGGTCCGGCAGCCAGTCCATCCCGGACAATAACCCGACCGGCTTCACCTTCGACTTCACGGCGACCGACGATGTCGACCTGGAGATGGTGGGCCTGCGCGTGGACATCCCGGACGGCTATATGGGCGATTACTACATCACCCTCACCTCGCCCTCCGGCACCACCAGCATCGTGGCGTTCGACCACGTGCCGGGCGATTCCGCGACCGACAGCTTCCTGTTCACCTCCAACGCCTTCCGCGGCGAGGACAGCGCCGGAACCTGGACGGTTACAATCTCCGACCGCTGGACCAGCCTCACGGGCACGCTGGAATTCGCGCAACTGGAATTCTATGGCGGCACGCCGGACAATGACGACCTCTATGTCTTCACGGAGGAATTCTCCGACTATGCCGGCGTTGACGGTCACTCCACCGTGTTTGGCGACTCCGACGGCGGCACCGATACGCTGAACGCGGCGGCCGTCACCTCCAACACCACGGTTAATCTGGGTGCGGGCACCGGCACGATCGACGGCGTGGCCGTCACGTCCTCCGGCGGCATCGAGAACGTCTTCACTGGCGACGGCGATGACTTCCTGATCGGTGACGATGCGGACAACTGGTTCCGCGCCGGCCGCGGGGACGACTCCATGTATGGCAGCGACGGCTCAGACACGCTGGACGGCGGCGAGGGCACTGACACGGTCATCTATGCGGCCTCCGCCGCGGGCGTGACGGTCAACCTTGCCTCCGGCACCGGCTCTGGCGGCCACGCGGAAGGCGATACGCTGATTAGCATCGAGAACGTGGTTGGCTCCAACGAGGCCGACTCCCTGTTCGGCGATGACGGCAACAACACGCTGGCCGGCAATGAAGGCGATGACGTGATCCGCGGTTTCGTCGGCCATGACGACCTGTATGGCGGCGGCGGCGCCGACAATATCAAGGGCGGCGGCGGCTTCGATACGATCTACGGACAGGGCGGCAATGACCGGCTCTTCGGCGAAGGCGGCTCCGACACGCTGTTCGGCGGCGACGGCGCGGACAAGATGTACGGCAACGGCAATAACGACATCATGTATGGCGGCGCCGGCGCGGACCTGCTGGCCGGGGGCCGGGGCAGCGACTCCCTTATCGGCGGCACCGGCAATGACGTCCTGAGCGGCGGCGAGGATGCCGACTTTGTCGTCGGCGAAGCCGGCGAGGACATGCTGTTCGGCGGCTCCGGCGACGATGCCCTGCTGGGCGGCGCCGATGACGACGTCTTGCGCGGCGACAGCGGCAACGACTCGCTCTACGGCAATGGCGGCGGCGACAAGCTGGAAGGCGGCGCGGGCAACGACGAGCTGACCGGCGGCGACGGCCGCGACCTGCTGTTCGGCGGCACCGGCTCGGACACCTTCGTCTATACGGCGCTGAGCGACTCCGGCACGTCGGGCAGCCAGCGCGACATCATCCGCGACTTCGAGAGCGGCGTCGACCAGATCGACCTAAGCGGCATCGACGCCGACAGCGGCACGGGCGGCGACCAGGCCTTCACCTTCATCACCGGGGCGTTCTCAAGCACCGCCGGTGAAATGCGGGTCATCGACCAGGGCGGCCGCTGGCTGGTCCAGGCCGACACCGACGGCGACGGCAGCGCCGATTTCGCCATCCGCATCTTCGGCGAGGCGCCGGTGGAAGCGGACTTCGTGCTCTAGCACTCCGCAGCAGATCATGAAGAAACCCGCCGCGTCCTGCGCGGCGGGTTTTTTTTGATCGAAGGGTTCTATTCCTCCCCGTAGCCGCTACTGATGTATGCGGAGATCAAGGGAGGGAATGATGACGCTTATTATCGGAACAACCAGCGACGATATTCTGATCGGCGGCAGCCAGTCGGATATGATCTATGGCCTGGAAGGGAGTGACGCGCTGTACGGAAATACCGGCGCCGACTATCTGGACGGGGGCGGTGACAGCGACTCTCTCTTCGGCGGCTCGGGGAATGACGCCATATCCGGCGGCGATAGCGGCGACTCGGCCTTTGGCGGCGCCGGCAATGACGTAATCTCCGGCGGAACCAACATCGATTATCTCTATGGCGACGCCGGCAATGACACGCTGATCGGCGGCGCCGGCTTCATCGAATACCAGGGCAGCCGCCTTCTTGATCCATCGGCCGACGACGGGAGCACCGACTTCCTCTACGGCGGCGACGGCAACGACAATCTCACGGTTGGCCTGAACGACACTGTGGATGGCGGCAACGACACAGACAGCATTACGGCCACTTTCCTTTCCTCTGGCGTCGGCGTCACCATCGACCTGTCCTCGAACAGCATTGCCGTTGTGGCCGCGGCATTGGGGGCGAGCATCTCCAATGTCGAAAATTTCACGACCGTGTATGGCAGCAATTTCGATGACACGATCGACGGCGGCGACGCCATGCTGAACATCCGCGGCGCTGATGGCGATGACACGCTGATCACGGCGCAAACCTTCGGCGCGATTGTCGCCGGCGAAGACGGCAATGACATCCTGGACGCCACTGGCGCGACCGCAGGGGTGAACCTGTTCGGCGGCGGCGGCAATGACTTCATCTATGGCGGCGCGGGCAACGACACGCTCGGCCCGGCGTCCAACGCCAGCATATATGCCTCAGTGGCGGGGACCGATTATGTCGATGGAGGCGACGGATACGACACGCTCGACTATTCCGACTCGTCCAATCCCGTCACGGCGGACATCACCGTGGATCTGGACATCGCCACCCAGCAGGCCATCGGCTTTGGCTCCCTGACCGTGGTGAACGTGGAAGCCGTTATTACCGACGCCGGGAATGACACGGTTTTCGGGACTTCCGCCTCCAACGGCCTTTCCGGCCGGATGGGCGATGACAGCCTCTACGGCCGCGGCGGCGCAGACAGCCTGCAGGGCGGCGGCGGCGCGGACAGCCTGTTCGGCGGATCGGGCAATGACGGCCTGAATGGCGGCGCCGACGCTGATATCCTGACCGGCGGCGCGGGGCTGGATTCCCTGATCGGCGGCGGCGGACTGGATGTCTTCAACTTCGACGCGCTCGCGGAAATCAGCTCTGACGCTATTTCCGATTTCGAACTCGTCGACCGCATTGATCTGACCGACATCCAGACCACCGATTCCATCGTTCTGGACTTCATCGGCATGGCGGCGTTCAGCGGCGCAGCCGGCGAGGTGCGCTATGCCAAGAGCGGCGGCCAGACGCTGATAGAGATCGATACTGATGGCGATGGCGGCGCGGATCGAAGCCTCTTCCTGACCAGTGGAGAGTTTGATCTCTCGCAGTCCTCGGGCGGCGGGTTCGTTCTGGAACGCAACGCCGACAGCGCGTTTTATGGAGATGGAAGCGATGATTTCCATCTCGGCAATAGCGGCGATGAGCTGATTTACGGTTATGGCGGAGTGGATTACCTGGATGGCGCAACCGGCAATGACGCGATCTTCGGCGGCGATGACGGGGACACTCTGAACGGCCGGGACGGCGACGACTCCCTGTTCGGGGGCGCGGGCAATGACTATCTGCGGGGCAATGACGGCGTAGACTATTATGAGGGCGGTGACGGAATAGACCGCATTTCCTTCTACGATCAGACCGCCACCCAGGGCGTCATCGCGAACCTCGCGCTGGGCTTTATCCAGAATGACGGATTCGGAAACGTCGAGTATTTCTCAGGCATTGAGCAACTGGGCGGCGGCACCGTCTATGCCGATACGCTTGTGGGCGATGATGGCGATAACGGTTTTATCGGCACCGCGGGCGGCGACTTCCTCTATGGCGGCGGCGGCAATGACGACTTCCAGCTGGAAACGGCGCCGGAATTTCTCGATGGCGGAACCGGGTACGACCGGATCGTCTATTTTACAGGCTCCACCTTCGTGGAAGGCGTCTCCGGCCCCGAGTTCATAGTCGCCTCCAGTGGTGTTCATGTGGACCTTCTCAAGGAACTCATCGTCGATGACGGGTTCGGCAATTCGGGATCGGTGAAAAACATCGAATCCGTGCGCGGCGGCACGATGGACGACCTGCTGATCGGCGACGGCAAGGATAACGCCCTCTATGGCGAAGCAGGCAACGACACGCTGGAGGGCGGCGTCGGAGCCGATGCGCTCTATGGCGATGACGGCGTCGATACTGTGCAGTACACGGGCTCGGGCGCAGGCGTGACGGTCAACCTGGCCTCCGGCACCGGCTCTGGCGGCGATGCGGAGGGCGACAGCCTGTTCAGCATCGAGAACATCATCGGCTCGGCAAGCTCGGATTCGCTGTTTGGCGATGACGCGAACAACATGCTTTCCGGCGCTGACGGCGATGACGTGATCCGCGGCTTCGTCGGCCATGACGACCTCTATGGCGGCGGCGGCGCGGACAATATCAAGGGCGGCGGCGGCTTCGATAATATCTTCGGAGGCACGGGCAATGACCGCCTGTTCGGCGAAGGCGGCACTGACACGCTGTTCGGCGGCGACGGCGCGGACAAGATGTACGGCAACGGCAATAACGACCTCATGTATGGCGACGCTGGCGCGGACCTTCTTTCCGGCGGCCGCGGCAGCGACTCCCTGATCGGCGGAACGGGGAATGACGTGCTGGTCGGCGGTGAAGACGATGACTACATCGTCGGCGAAGCTGGCGAAGACTTGCTGCTGGGCGGCTCCGGCGACGATGCCCTGCTGGGCGGCGCCGATGACGACGTGCTACGTGGCGACAGCGGTGCCGACTCGCTCTACGGCCATGGCGGCGGCGACAAGCTGGAAGGCGGCGCGGGCAGTGACTACCTGACCGGCGGCGAAGGCCGCGACCTGCTGTTCGGCGGCTCCGGCGCTGATACTTTTTACTATTTCAGCGCCGCGGACTCCGGCACGTCCGGCAGCCAGCGCGACATCATCCGCGACTTCGAGAGCGGCGTGGACCTGATCGACGTCAGCCTGATCGATGCCGATAGCGGCACAGGCGGCAACCAGGCCTTCACCTTCATCACCGGCGGGTTTTCCGGCACGGCCGGCGAACTGCGCGTGATCGACCAGGGCGGCCGCTGGCTGGTCCAGGCCGATACCGACGGCGACGGCAGCGCCGATTTCGCGATCCGCATTTTCGGCGAAGCGCCGGTGGAGGCTGACTTCGCGCTTTAGTAAAGAGCTTCAACTGTATGAATGAGGCCGGTTTCGCGACCGGCCTCATTTTTTATGTCTTTTATTCAAATACTGTCGTATTTCTGCTCGCTGTAACTCACGTTATCATTTATATATCCGGCGCAGATGGTCGGTTTTCGGCCACCCTCCTGGAGAATCACCACATGCTTATAAGCTTCATGGACCTGTCGCTGACGGGGAAGTCGTCCAGCGCGTCCAATCTGATCTATATCGATGCGGTCCCGGTCGAGGATGCTGAGGCCTCTGCGGCCCCTGTGGCGTCTGGCGGGGCGGGCGCGGGCGAATACGGCCTGGAAGGCCCGGTCCCGTTCCCGGAACACCCCGAGCGTGTTCATGGTGAAAATGAATCCGGATCGACGCCCCCCGTGGCGTCCGGCGACCAGAATATCGATGCGCTGCTGGTGCAGTCCTGGGACACCACGGAGCTGACCTATTCGTTCCCGACTTCGGCCTCCAATTATCTTTCGCCGACCGGCGGGTACGGCCCGGGAGAGGAACCCGACACGTTTGAAGCGCTGAATGCCGGCCAGATCGCCGCCTCGCGCGAGATTTTCGAGATGTACGAGGCGATTTCAACGCTGAGCTTTACCGAAATCACCGAGACCGACACCGTGCACGCCGATTACCGGCTGGCCGAAAGTGACAGCCCCAGCACGGCATGGGGATATTACCCCTGGTCTGACGAGTACGCGGGCGATTCCTGGTTCAACAAGACCTCATACAACACGCCGGATCTGGGCTCTTTCGCCTATCACACCTTCATTCATGAGCTGGGACACAATTCCGGCCTGAAGCACGGCCACCAGACCGGCGGCTTCGGCGCGATGACGGCAGACCGGGATTCCATGGAATTCTCGATCATGACCTACCGTTCCTATGTCGGGCATGACCTTGGCAGCTATAATTACTACACGAACGAGTCCGGCCATTTCGCGCAGACGCTGATGATGTACGACATCGCGGCGCTGCAGCATCACTATGGCGCGAATTTCGACAGCAATTCCGGCGACACCGTCTACACCTTCTCCACCACAACCGGCGAAATGCTGGTCGATGGCGTTGGCGTTGGCGCACCGGTGCAGAACGTCATCTTCCGGACCATCTGGGACGGCGACGGCGTCGATACCTACGACTTCTCAAACTATGCGACGAACCTGTCGATCGACCTGGCCCCGGGCGGCTGGAGCGATCTGGATACGGACGGCAATGCGCAGCGCGCCCATACCAACATGTATGGCGACCAGAGCATGGACACCCATGCCCGCGCCCATGTCTTCAACGCGCTGCAATATGAGGGCGATTCCCGCTCGCTGATCGAGAATGCCGAGGGCGGATCGGGCGACGATGTCATCAGCGGCAACAGCGCCGACAATACGCTGTACGGCAATGGCGGCAGCGATACGCTCTATGGCCTTGAAGGCGATGACGTTCTGTTTGGCGGGACCGGCAACGACTCCCTGTTCGGCGGCGCGGATAATGACACGCTCTATGGCGGCACCGGCGCGGATGCGCTGAATGGCGGCGACGGCGTTGATACTGTCAGCTACGCCGATGCGGAGGGCGCAGTCGATCTGAACCTCACCACCGGCGGAACGGCCGGCGACGCGGCCGGCGACACCTATGCCGGGATCGAGAATATCGTCGGCTCGCAATTTGCCGACTTCATCATCGGCGACGACAATAACAACGTCATCTTCGCCGGCGGCAACGCCGCCCCTCCGCCGCTTGGACAAGGCAGCGACATCGACGTGATGGCGGGTCCGTCCTCCTTCGATAATATTTACGGCATGGGCGGCGATGACACGCTCTATGGCGCAACGAGCAATGATTTTCTTTATGGCGGAACGGGCGCTGACCGTCTTTACGGTCTGGGCGGCATGGACACGCTCAATGGAGACGCCGGGGACGATATGCTGTTCGGCGGCGGCGACGGCGATATCCTGCGTGGCGGCAACGGCGCAGATATCCTGGACGGCGGCGAAGGAACCGACACCGCGGACTATGCCGGCTCCGGCAGCGCGGTCACCGTCAATCTGAATGCGGGAACCGGTATCGGGGGGCACGCCGAAGGCGACAGCCTTATCTCCGTCGAAAATATTACGGGCTCGGCTTTTGGCGACTCCCTGTTCGGCGACGACAACGCCAACCGGATTGAAGGCGGTTCCGGCAACGACGTAATCCGCGGCGGCGTGGGCGCAGATACGCTCTATGGCAATCTGGGGTCGGACAACATCAAGGGCGGCGGCGGCGGCGACCGTTTGCAGGGCGGCGACGGCAACGACCGGATGTTTGGCGAAGGCGGCAGCGATTTCATTTATGGCGGCGCCGGGGACGACAAGCTCTATGGCAATGGCAATGACGATCTGATCCGCGGCGGCAGCGGCGCGGACTTCATCATTGGCGGGTTCGACAACGATACGCTTTATGGCGAAGCCGGCAACGACACGATCAATGGCGGCCCGGGCAATGACCAGCTCTTTGGCGGCGCCGGCAGCGATATGCTGCTGGGCGCGGACGGCAGCGACAGCCTGTTCGGCGGCACGGCCGACGATACGCTCCGCGGCTTCACCGGCGCGGACAGGCTTTATGGCGAAGCCGGCGCGGACAAGCTGCAGGGCGGCGACGGGGATGACCTGATCGCTGGCGGCGGGGGCCGCGATATCCTGTTCGGCGGCGCCGGGGCGGATACATTCCTGTATCAGTCAGCCAGCGACTCCGGCGCGACCGGCGCCACCCGCGACATCATTCGTGATTTCGAAGGCGGCATCGACACCATCGACCTGAGCGGCGTGGACGCCGACACGGTCGCCGCCGACGACCAGGCCTTCACCTTCATCACCGGCGGATTTTCCGGCACGGCGGGCGAACTGCGCGTCATCGACCAGGGCGGCCGCGCGCTGGTGCAGGGCGATACGGATGGCGACGGCAACGCCGATTTTGCCATTCTGGTGTTCGGAGACGCGCCGGTAGAAACCGACTTCGTGTTGTAAAACCGGCCTGTCTGGCCGACTATCGCAATCCGCGCCGCCCTTGCTAAAAGGCGGCGCGGATTTTTTTGTCTGTTGTTTGCTCGATACGGCCAGTTCAGGACCCGACCGATTCATGTCGCATCTTTATCTTCACATCGGCATGAACAAGACGGGGTCCACCTCGATCCAGCGCACGCTGCAGAGGAATGCCAGCACGTTAGCGGATGCGGGTTTCCATTATTATGATGACGCGTCCAACCACACCTATCTGATCCAGTATCTTTTCAAAGAAAAGAAGCACCATATCCGGAGCATGAAAGCCCAGGGGGTTAAGGATCCCGTGGAGATCGACCGGCAATTCGAGAAAGACATAGCCCGTTTCGAAGCCTTCCTGGAGAAACATCGGAACGGCAATGTCATCCTTTCCGGCGAAGCGATAAGCCGCCTCGCCGCGTCCGAAGTCCAAGCCTTGAAAGCCTGGTTCAGCAAACGTTTCGACCAGATCGACGTCATCGTCTATCTGCGACCGCCCCGCAGCGCGATCGCCAGCATGGCCCAGCAAAGGATCAAGGGCGGGCAACCTTTTTCGAAAATTTTCGAGATTTTCGGGCGCGTCAATGTCTTGCCTTACCGGGAAGCCATAGAACCTTGGCTGGATTGTTTCGGATCTAAAAATTTGTATGTCCGCACTTTTGCGCGTGACAAGCTGGTTAATGGAGATGTCGTCGAGGACTTTTTCGCGGCCATCGGCCTTAGCGAAGCGACGCGCAAGTCTTTGCGCATCTACCGGCTGAACGAGTCTCTATCCCTCACAGGCGTCAAACTCCTGTCTTCCATGAACGAGGAATTCTGGCGTCACGACCACCGTTTCGGGCTCCATCCTCAACTTTTCAAAC
Source organism: Euryhalocaulis sp. (assembly GCF_013911995.1). NCBI lineage: Bacteria > Pseudomonadati > Pseudomonadota > Alphaproteobacteria > Maricaulales > Maricaulaceae > Euryhalocaulis > Euryhalocaulis sp. Next base: position 6,139 of record NZ_JACESD010000031.1, on the reverse strand, counting down.
CGCTCCAGGACATCGCGGGCCCGAAATTCGGGCTTCCTGATGACTTCATGGACGACCAAGTCGCCAAGCATAAAGAGGATATCAACTGGGTACGCGAGACGCTGGGTCTGGATCTCCAGGCCAGTGACTCCAAGGTGCGCGACGTGACAGAAGAGTCTCTCTACTCCTTCACGCCTGACGAGCTGGTCGAGATCCTCCGCGTCCTGGGCCCGAACTGGCTGTTCGATCCGGTCGGCAAGGAGCGGGCGCCGGACAAGAGCGGAACGAGGCCCCCGGGAAAAGATTGATTGAGCCTGCGATACGCCATGCCATAAGTGGGCCTGGCGTATCGTTTCTCCAGTGCGCGGGGCGGCGTGGTTTTTTCCTCGATCGAATTCCTGTTTTTCTTTCTGCCTGCGGCCATCGCCGCCTATTTTCTGACCCCGCGGCCGGCGCGGAATTATACCCTGCTGGCCGCCAGCCTGCTGTTCTACACGTGGGGCGGCGGCGGTCTCGTCTTTATCCTGCTTGCCTCTATCGGGCTGAATTATTTCTTTGGCCTGCTGGTTGATCGCGGCGCGCACCGGGACCGGCGGTCCCTTCTGGTTACCGGCGTCATCCTGTCCGTCCTGAGCAATCTGGCGATTCTGGGCTGGTTCAAATACGCCAATTTCGCCGTCGACCAGCTCAATGGTTTCGGCGGTCTCGTCGGGCTGGAGCCGCGCCCCTGGACCGAGATCATCCTGCCCATCGGGATTTCTTTCTACACCTTCCAGTCAATGTCCTATGTTCTGGACATTGCCCGAAAGGAAGCGCGCGCCCTTCGCAACCCGCTGGATTTCGCGGTCTATGTGGCGATGTTTCCGCAATTGGTGGCCGGGCCGATCGTCCGATACCACCTTGTCGCGGAAGCGCTGCGCCAGCGCATCACGCGCTGGGACGATTTCGTGGAAGGCGCGCAGCGTTTCGGTCTTGGCCTGTTCAAGAAAGTCGTCATCGCCGACAGCGTGGGGCAGATCGCCCAGGCCGTCTTCGATACGCCCGCGCACGATCTGACCACTCCGGCCGCCTGGCTGGGCGTGGTTGCCTACACCCTGCAGATCTATTTCGACTTCTCCGCATATTCGGACATGGCAATCGGGCTGGGCCGCATTTTCGGATTCCGGTTCCCGGAAAATTTCGATCGGCCTTATTCCGCCCTCACCGTCACCGATTTCTGGCGGCGCTGGCACATGACCCTGACCAACTGGTTCCGGGACTATGTCTATATTCCGCTGGGCGGAAACCGCGCGGGGGCGGGGCGCACCTATCTGAATCTCTGGATCGTTTTCCTGCTGACCGGCCTCTGGCACGGCGCGGCCTGGACCTTCCTGATATGGGGCGTCTATCACGGGGCCTTGCTGGTGCTTGAGCGTTTGCTGGGCTGGCGCGACGTCGCCCCCTCCCCATGGCGGCGGGCCTTGACGCTGTTCCTTGTGATGATGGGCTGGGTCATTTTCCGGGCAGACGGGTTCGATCAGGCGCTTGTCATGTACCGCGCCCTGTTCGCGTTCGAATTCGGGGCCACCGCTTTTGCAGTCTCCGACGCCCTCACCACGAAGAACGTGCTGATACTGGCGCTTGCGGCGCTTGTCTTCTTCCTTCCGCGCAACTTCAACGCGCGCAGGTTGCTGGAGAGCCGCACCCGATGGGCCGACGCCTGTGCCGGGGCGCTGATGCTCGGGGGCGTTCCACTGGCGCTTCTGTGGGTCATTACAGGCGCGTTTTCCGCTTTCATCTACTTCCAGTTCTAGCCCATGCGCCGCTTCTATCGATCCTTCCTGGTCCTGTTCCTTGTGCTCGCCCTGCCGCTGCTGGGACTGGGCATATTGTTTCCCGCCGATACGGGCGACCTGAACCGCCGGCCGGTCCCATATCCCGATGTCCGCGCAGACAGGCTTTTCGATGCGGGATTCTACGCGGATCTGGGCGAAGCGCTTGCGGACCGGATCACGGCGCGCGCTTTCTGGCGTTCGCTGGATGCCGCCATTGATTACGAGGTGTTGCGCGATACGCCTTCCGACCGGGTCGTCGTGGGCCGTGAAGACTGGCTCTATTACCAACCCGCTCTGGATATCGAGCGGCGGCCCCTGTCGGATGCGCAGGAAACCCGCTCGGCCATGCTGTCCATCGCCAGCGCCGCGCCCACAGAGATCGATTTCTATTTTGCCTTCGCGCCTAACAAGGCGACCATCTATCCCGAATATTTGCCGCGGCGCTATCGGGCCTCCCGCGCCGGGGGCGACCGGAATATCGACGCGCTTCGCGCGGCGCTTGCCGACGGTCCCGGGTTTGTTGATCTGTGGTCGCCAATGCGGGAAGCCCGGCGGCAGAACGGCCCGGAGCCATTGCTCTATTTCAAAAGGGACACGCACTGGAACGGCTACGGCGCCGCGGTGGCCGCCGAGGCGATCATGGACGCCATCGCCCCCGGCATTTGGGATTCCGGCGCCGTCCAGCCAACGGACGTTCGGATCGACCAGCAGGATCTGGACAGGATTGCCGGCTTGTGGCGGTCGTTCGAGCGAGAGACCCATTCCGCGGTGCGGGAAGGCGTGACTCTGGAGGCCACGGACATGGCCGCCGATATGGCCGAGCTGGTGCATGTTTGGCGCGCCTCAGGCCAGGCCGGGGCGCCGGTCGTGAACCAGAAACTGGTGGTCATTCACGACAGCTTCGGAACCGCGCTGGAGAGGTTGCTGCCGCCCTATTTCCGCGACACCGCTTTCATCCACATCGATGCGCTGGCGTCACCCGAAGCGCATACGGCGATCCGGGACGCCGATATCGTAGTCATGCTTCTGGTGGAACGGAAAATCTACAGAATGCGCCCGGGTTCTCCCCTGCCCCCGCAGCGCAGGTCACGGGAACTCCAGAGCCTGTTGGAAAGCCTGAACACGGCCGGAGCGCCAAAAAGGAAAACGGGCGGACCATAAATAACGGCCCGCCCGATCCCTTTTCTCTACAAAACGTCCAGCATGCAGGCGACCAGCGGGTGGCGGACGATGTCTTCCTGGCCCAGCCGGATGACGGAGACGTCCTCAAGCGCGCTGAGACGGTCGGCGATATCGCCAAGGCCGGACATTTCCGGCAGCAGGTCGCTCTGCTGCGGATCGCCCGTGACTACCATGGTGGAGTGCCAGCCCAGCCGCGTCAGCAGCATCTTCAACTGGCCGAAGGTGCAGTTCTGCGCCTCGTCGATGACCACGAAGGCGTTGTTCAGCGTGCGGCCGCGCATATAGCCGACCGGCGCGATTTCGATCATCCCCTCGCTCATCAGCTGCTTGAGCTTTTTCGGCGACAGGCGGTCGGAGAGCGCGTCGTAAAGCGGGCGCAGATACGGGGCCAGCTTGTCTTCCAGCGCGCCGGGCAGGTAACCGATGGATTCCCCGGCCTCGACCGCCGGACGGGAGAGGACGATGCGGCCCACTTCGCCTTTTTCCAGCGCTTCCACCGCCTTGGCGACGGCCAGATAGGTCTTGCCGGTGCCCGCGGGCCCCAGCGCCATCACAAGGTTGCGGGTCTCGATCGCCTTGATCAGCTCCCCCTGCCCCTTGGACCGGGGTTTTATGTTCTTGGTGTAGCGCTGATCCCTGTTCTTCTCGGCGATCCTGTCGGCCTGATCCGGGTCATAACGGACGTGATCCGGAAACAGCGCGCGAACTTTCGATTCTTCATCCCGATAGTGGTCGGTGTTGAATTCGCCCTGGTTCATGCGCCGTTTTACGGAACGTTTGGCCATCAGGTCATCTCCTATGGTCAGGGTTAAGCGTCGCGCCGGCCAGGCGCGTCGCAGGGATTTGGAAGCAGAGTGAAAGAAGGGCTGGTAAGCGGCGGGGCCGCTTTCCGGGCGGGGTTTGAAGGCCCCATTGACGCAAGCAAGGCGTCAAGATCATGCCCTCGAGCTATCGCCGGCCAGGCCGGCGCGCGGTGGCGACTCGAATTTCCGAATCGCACTGTTAGTGTGAGTTTAACCAATGAAAAAAGTCTGACCGCCAGAGACGTAAAAGTTTCATGCGCGATTAAATGGAGGCGTTGCCGATATGCCGCTTTATGCCCTTGGAGACGATCAGCCGCAGCTGCCCGGGGACGGTTCAGCCTGGGTCGCGCCGGACGCCGCGCTGATCGGGAAGATCATCCTGAAACGCAATGCCAGCGTCTGGTTCAACGCCGTCTTGCGCGGCGATAACGAGCCCATCGTGATTGGCGAGGACTCCAATGTTCAGGACGGGACGGTCATGCACACGGACATGGGTTTCCCACTGACCATCGGCAAAGGCGTCACAATCGGCCACCAGGCCATGCTGCATGGCTGCACCGTGGGCGATTATTCCCTGATCGGGATCGGGGCGACCCTGCTGAACAATGTGAAGATCGGGAAGAATTGCATTGTCGGGGCGCACGCCCTGCTGACCGAGAACAAGGAAATTCCCGATAATTCCCTGGTGGTCGGCGCGCCGGCGAAAGTCATCCGCACGCTGGATGATGAAACCGCGGAAATGCTGAAAGCCTCCGCCGATCATTATGTGAAAAACGCCCGGCGCTTCGGCGCGGAGCTGCGCCAGGTGGACGGCTAGGCCGCTTCCGGGCCTGCGTCGCGGGTCCGGGCCTCGGGCGGGTCCAGCTTGATGGCGAACCCGTCCGGCAGATGCCGGGCCACGACGCCGGAAAGCCGGCCCAGTGAAACTTTCGCGTCCACCGGCGGGCGCGTCTCGCTTTGGAACGCCATCCCGGTTGTGGACACGTCAATCAGCTCGGCGAGAATTTCCTGACCGCCCTCCAGCCCGATGCGGGCGCGGCCCCGGCGCGGCAGGCGCGGCGCGCTGCGGTCATCGCCGATTTCCATACGCTCCCTGTTCAGCCGCCAGGTCAGTTCGTCGGCCAGACGTTCGCGTTTGCGCGGACCGGCGCTGAGCCGCACCGCAAACCCGTCCGGGGTTTCACGCGCCACCACGCCCTCCAGCCGGCCCAGCCCTTCGACATTAACGACGACCCGCGCGCCCTTTTCCAGCAGCCATGCGGCCGTGAAGCGCGCGCCGCCGGGGGAAATGTCCTCCAGCGTGGCGGAATGTTCGGTGCCGTCCGGGGCCAGAAAACGCGCTTTCAGCGGGATTTCCACGCGCTGCCAGCGCCGCGCATCGGCGGCGCCGCGCGCGGCCACGCGGGCTTTTCGCTTGTCCAGACGAAGGGCGTCAGACATGGGTCTCCTCGCTCCCATGACGGGAGCGTGGAGACTAGCGGCATCGTTTTAAGAACTTTTTAAGCGGGCTGGCTGGTTTCGTTATCCGCCACCAGACGCAGATGCGGGCGGCCGCCATTCTGTTGCGGCATGGGCGGCATGTGGGATGCGGCCGGGGCCGGTTTGTGAACCGCCACGCGAGCGCTGGGCGGATACACCGTCATCAGGCGCTGGTTCACAAGGGGACGCCCGCGCAGGCTTTCGGTCGGGGCCAGCGGCTGGAACAGGCCCAGGAAACGGTCCAGGCGCGAGGCCGGCGACATTAGCGGCGCCAGCAGGATTTCCGCCTCCACCTTCATGCCGTCAATGGTTTCCGCCTCGGCCAGCGCGCCGGTCGGGGCCGGGTTCTGGGAGGCCGCGGCCAGCATCGCCTTCATATGGGCGCGGTCGGCGCCGTTCCACATGGACAGGAAATTATGGTCGCGGAATTCACGCCGGTACAGCTCGCAAAGCCCCGTTCCGGCCAGCCGGAAAAGCGCATGATCACTATCAACCCGCTGTAAAATGAAGAGATGGCTCAGCAGGCTGGAAAGGTCCCCCGGCGACACATCGGTGCGCAATGGCGCAATGCGGCCGCGGCGGATGGTTTCCCAGTAATTGGCGAGCGCGCGTGTATTGGCGTGGCGCATTTTGAAAATCCCGAGTGGCGTAATTTCAGTTGAACCGCTCCACAGCATGCGCCGTGCCAGTCCGCCCAAATCCTTAAAAATAGCGCCCTGTTCGCCTCGGGAGGGAAACCGGCGCCCTCCTTGCTTCCTGTCAGGCGAACCACATGGGAGCTGGGCTATGAGCGTATCATGGCGACACATAATTCTGGCGGGCGCATCAACCCTGCTGATGGCGGGCGCGGCCGAGGCCGGCTGCACCCGCCATCAGCAGGGT